>CALWMW010000021.1 GCA_944382085.1 uncultured Lachnospiraceae bacterium
CGAAGCCCGTCTACACAGGCAAAAATGCCTTTATCATCGTCAAGCATCCATGTCCCTCTCGGTTGGAGCAATTCACCATTCGCTAATTTGTTTACCATATCTTTGATGGGCAGCCACGCATATTCACACAGCTTTTCCGGTTTGTTTTCACCGTCACTGACAAAAACCTGTCCCGGTTTATGAAACGGGCAATCTCTGCCGTGGTTCTGATGCTCTCTTCTCTCATTTCATTTCCTCACTGAAAATCTTTCTGGTGTCCGTCAATACCTTTGCAATATCTTCCCGGATTGCCATCCCCTTATTTTTTAGTTCCTCCGGCACAAGGGCGTCCCGCGGATTGATGGTGATATAGAAGGCGCCCGGCCATGCGTAAGTGAGGTTCCAAAACGGCTCCTGGATGAACATCGGCGTCATACGGCCCACGCCAAGCTCCAGAAACAGAACCTTTTTATGCATGTTCTTTTTCAGGAACGCATTGAGTTTGTTGTGTTCCTCATGGTACTTTTTGCCCTCCAGAAACACCCAGGAACGTACCCAGGGCTCCATTTCCGCGCCGCACTTCGGGCAACGGGGAATCATATCCGTGGGAACCCGCAGGTCAGGACCAATGTCGTCATTCAGCTTATGCAGCGTTTCCACGGAATCGTAAAGCCCGTCATGACACCGGCGGCTGCACTGGAAATACCGCCAGTCTCCCTGAATCGCACTGATTTTTTCCTCCGGGAATACACGGCTAAACTGTGTATCCTGATTGGTCGTCAGGATATAATAGTTTTTATCTTTCAAAATTTCTGACAGATCATAATAGGGCTGGCCGGTCCTGGCGTCCAAGATCATGCACAGGTTCCGAGCTATGAATGCCCACCGTTCCTCACTGGTACGGTAGCGATAATAGAACCCGTCAAAGGAATTGTGGTAGCCATATTTTTTTTCAAAATCACCTAAATGATCTACAAAGTCCTTATCCCGTTCATAGTAGTGCCGGTAGCCTGCGGCAGCCGACATTCCCGAAGCTGCTCCCACAACGATGGCTTCGGCCTCTTTGATATGTTCGGCAAGCAGCTTTACCTGTTCTTCATAGCTTTTACTTTTTGTCGTTATCATCTTTGAAAAGCTCCTTTTCCTGTATTTTCAGTTTTAATAAAAGAATTTCACCAACCGTGACCGCATCCTCCATACTCAGATAGTGGTCGGCGCTTCTGCTAAGGTAGAGCTTTCCAGACGCTTCAAATTCTTCGTCCGCAAGCCACACTTTCAGCCAGACCGGATAATTCGGCAGAAAAGGAAATACTGCGCACAGATCGGCATTACTTTCCAGAAATTCTGCTCCAAGCGACTTGCAGATCCGGCGTATATGCTCCGGTGTTTTTCCCTTCAGGAATCTTTTCAGCTCGTTTTCCGTATCGCGGTCAAATTTTGTTCCCCTAATGAGGCCGTCCTTTAATTCGCCAAAAGCTGTGACCCGGTCAGAAACAGCAGTCCCATCCGCCAGGTTCAAATAATGGAGAACCACCAGTTGATGCCATTCCTCAAGTTGGGGATAAAACGCATATTCAGGAATGGTAAGCTGAACCGTCTGATTCAGGCTCTGCAATTCCAATACGGAATCTTCCCTGCGAAAGACTGCGCCGCTTCTTCCCGCTATGTTCTCCGGCGACTGGTTTTCTAACCGTCTCTTTGCGGCTTTCAGCATTTCTCCAAAAGCTCTGTTGTCCCGGTTTATATCTTTTTCTATGCCGTCCATATTTTCCACCTACTTTCCATTGACTTTCCCTGCCTTTTTTGTTATTATATAAATAACAGCACAACCTTAGTATAGCATCCGACCGTTTCAAAATCAAGTGGCTGTTAAAAATAAAATAACAGAAATGTGTAAGAAGGAGCAGCAGCTATGAAATACTCAACAAAACTCAGCGATGCCGTACACATCATGGCCTTTATCGCAGTCAATCAGGATTTTGATCTGAGCAGCAACGCAATCGCCGTCAGCGTACAAACGAATCCTGCGTTTGTCCGGCAGATTATGATGAAATTAAGGAAAGCCGGCCTGATGTCCAGTGTAACCGGCCATGCGAAACCAGCTCTGGCAAGGTCGGCGGGACAGATCACGCTTCTGGATATTTATAAAGCAGTGGAAGGGGACAAGCCCCTTTTGCATCTGGATACCCACACCAACCCGGAATGCGGCGTCGGAATGAATATCCAGCTTGCTTTGCGTGACTACTATCAAGAAGTACAGGAGGCGGCGGAAAAACGTATGGGCGAAATTACTTTACAGGATATAATTACCTCCTATCACCAGAAATCAAATGAAAAATGAGAATTTTCTTGTTATTTTCCAAAAAAATATGGAAGGTATCCCCTAAAATCCGTCCAATGAAATGCTTCCTTTGGAAATCCGCCGGTACCCATGGTCATTCAGCCACCGCACCACTGTGGCCAGCTGCATTTCCGGTTCCAGATACTTGGCGTAGATCAGCCGGACAATCTCCGCTTCCCC
>CALWMW010000022.1 GCA_944382085.1 uncultured Lachnospiraceae bacterium
CGGCAAACGTCTCCGCCACCGTATGCTTCCCGGATCCCTTCTCACCGGCGAACAGATAGGCATGGCTGATCTTCCCCGCTTCCAGAGCCTTCTTCAGATGCTGAATAATCTGTTTATGTCCTACAATTTGATCAAAACCCGCCATACCAACACCTCCAAAACATTCCCTTTCCGTCTGATATCCGGTACAAGTATAACACACCCGCGGTTTTGTGTGAAGCGTCAACCGGGAAAAAGTTGAAGCTGCTCCCGAATATATTCCGCCACCTCGTCCATGCAGACCTGCCTGTCCTCATTGTTGGAAAAGCGTTTCCGGATCCCGGCTTCCCGTATCTTTTCCTCCGAAAAATCCTGCTGATCCGCCAGATACCGTCTGCACACCTCGTCATAATTGGGATGCTCCTGCTTTTTCTCCCGTTTGATCGCCCGCTCCAGGCGCAGCAGATCTTCCGCTTCAATATAGACCGGCAGCACCTTTTCCGCCCCGTAATACTCCTTCATTTTCCGGTAGGATTCCAGCGTGCCAAGCGCCAGGTAGCTGTGCCGGTTCAGGTCAATAAATTCCCCGTGAGCGGAGAAATAATACCAGACGCCGTGTACCGTCTGATAAGACCGCAGTTCAATCACCTGTCCTGCCTGCTGCATGCCGCGCAGCTTTTCTTCCGTGACAAAATGATACTGCACGCCGTCCGTCTCCTTGGCCCGGATCGGCCTGGTCGTGTACATGATAAAAGGCTTCAGCCCAAGCTCCTTCCGGGAAAGGATGTCCTCATAGATCGTATCCTTCCCGGAAGAGCTTTTCCCCATTATGTAAAAAATCAGTCCCATTTTTACTCCTTTAACACCCTAAGCTTTTCTGCCGTTACCTCATCCATACCCTGAAGGGAGAATCCCTTCTCCTTTAATTCCAGAAGCTGTCCGGCAAGCTCTCCGGAAATACGCTCCCCCGGCGCCAGAAGAGGAATCCCCGGCGGATACAAAAAGACGTATTCCCCGGAAACTCGGTCCTTGCATTCCCTTAGGGGAACCTTCTCCCAGGGCCGGTTTTCCGCTTCCCGCAAAGAGTAAACCACCGGATTCGGCCCAAGGGCTCCCGGATAAACCCACTCTTTCCTGCCTTTCTTCGCTTTCCCGTCCAGTTCTTCCAGGGCCCGCGCCAGCCGGTCAAAGCCGTCCTTTCCATCTCCCGCGGAGGTCAGCGCCACCGCGTAACCAGGCGCGCTCATCTCCAGCTCCAAATGATACTCTTTTCTAAGCCGGTCGGTCAGGTCCTCGCCGGACCAGCGCGTATGCTCCAGAGAAATCACCAGCTTGGACCGGTCGTAATCGAAACAGGAAAGCTCCGGCTCCTTTCCGGTCACCAGATGAAAGCAGGAGAGCGATTTCAGCTTTTCCCGCGTCTCCTCCAGCATTTCCGTATATTCCTCAAAAAACCCGCCGCCCCTCTGCTCCAGCAGCCCGACGCACCGGTCGATAGAAGCCATAAGCACATAGCTGGGGCTGCTGCTCTGGAATCCTCTCAAATATTTTCTGAGACGTTCCCGCTCTACCCGTTCTCCCTGAACGTGGAGAAGCGCGGTCTGCGTCAGGGACGGCAGCGTCTTGTGAAGGCTCTGAATCACCAGATCCGCCCCCAGCTTCAAAGCCTCCTCAGGGAAATACGGGTGAAGTCCAAAATGGGCTCCATGCGCTTCGTCCACAAGGAGGATCCCTCCCGCTTCGTGAACGATCCGGGCGATGCCGCGGATATCCGAGACAACGCCGTCATAGGAAGGCGAGGTGAGAAAAACCACCTTGATTTCTCCATCCTCCTGCAGCGCCTTCCGGACCTGTTCCGGCGAGACGCTCCCGTAGATCCCCCGCCCCGGATCCAGACCGGGATACAGATATTCCGTCCGCGCTCCTGCCAGGGAAGCGGCAAAGTATGCGGACTTATGGGAGTTTCTTCCCATCAGGAGCTTTTCTCCCGGATACAGGCACGCCCCAATGGCCGCCAGAATCCCGCAGGTGCTCCCGTTGATCAGAAAATACGTCTCCTCCGCTCCGAAAAACCGCGCCGCCCGCTCCTGGGCTTCTTTTAAAACGCCGGACGGATGGTGCAGATTGTCGAACCCGTGAATCTCCGTAAGATCGATCCGGTAGGGATGATCCAGCAGCTCAATTCTTCTTTTATGCCCCGGCATGTGGAACGGATACTCCTCCGACCGGGAATAAGCTTCCAGAAGCGTATATAAATCCTTCATCCTGTTTCTTCCTTTTCTATAAACCCCAGCGTCCTACACCATCAGAATTCTTCCAGCGTTCCGAACCGGTATCCCATCTCCTCCCAGCGGGTAAGAAGTTCATCCAGAATCGCCCCGTTGGTATCGGAAGTGTTATGCAGCAGCACAATCGCTCCCGGATGGGTCCGGCCCAGCAGTTTTGCCAGCGCTTCCTCCCGGCCGGGCTGCCTATCCTGCTCCCAGTCCACATAAGCCAGGCTCCAGAAAAAGGTCTGATATCCCAGATCCCTGGCCAGCTTCAGGCTGTTTTCGCTGTAGGTCCCCTGAGGCGGCCGGAAATACCGCGCCATCTCCTCCCCGGTAATTTCCCGGTACAGACGCTCCACCGGTTCCAGTTCCGCCCGGAAGGCTTCCGCGTCTGAGAGTTCCCGCATATCCGGGTGGTGCATGGAGTGGTTTCCCACCGTATGTCCTTCTTTCACCATTCTCTGAATCAGTTCCGGGCAGTCGGTAAGATAATTTCCCACCGCGAAAAAAGTGGCCGGCGCCTTATGCTTTTTCAATGCGTCCAGGATTTTCACTGTGTTCCCGTTTTCGTACCCGCAGTCAAACGTCAGGTACAGAACCTTCTCCTTTGTATCCTTGCGGTAGTAAGCATCATAGGCTTCCAGTTCCCCGGAGCTTACGTTGCCCACCGGCGCTTCTCCCTCTTCTGGAAAGCTCAGTCCCCAGCTTCCATCCGAAAAAACAGGAACCGTTTCCTCTGCCCTCTCCGTCTTTACTTTGGCTGCCAGCTCGCCGCAGAAAAAAGCAGCGGCAAAAAGCAGAACAGTTATGAGGCTTTTTCCAAGAAATTTCTTTCTCTCCGGGGATCTCATTTCCCGCTCCGTTTCCGCGGCCGGGCCGCGTTTCCCGGCCGCCCGTTCCTTTACCATAACTATATTGCTTTTTTCGCTGCTTTATGAGCTCTGTTTCAGAGATCAGAGCGTATAGATCAAGACTCCGGCAATAATCATCAGGTTTCCGGCAAGCTGCCCTTTGGAAAATTTTTCTTTTAAAAGCAGCCAGGACAGAAGCATGACGAAAACATAGCTGAAGGTATCGATCACCGCCCCGTATTTCATGTCTACTTTTGTATAGGCATAAGTATTGGCAAGAAGCACGGTAAACGCAATGCCGTAAGCCGTAAGGACTCTCCAGTTCAGATATTCAAAGATCCAGCTGGAATATTTCTTCCCGGCGCTCTGTTTTAAAAGCACCTGGGAAACGGCGGTAAAAAACGTCGCCGCAAACATAATCAGCAGATATGGTTCCATTTCTAAGCCTCTTTCCTTTGTTTTTCTCCGCTCAGAGATACTGTGACCACTCCGGCGAGGACGATCAGAAGCCCCATCAGATTCCGCGCGGTCAGATGCTCTCCGAAAAAAAGCACCGCCCAGATCTGGCTCCACAAGAGGTATACGCTTCGGTTTGCGTAGCCGATGTTGAGGTCAAAGCGCTTAATCACCTTCTGCCAGCAAAAGGCGTACACCAGGCAGTCCAAAAACATCAGAAAGAGAAAGCCGTACAGCAGCGGGTTGGCCAGCCCGCCCTCATTCAGCTGGTTGGAGGCAGACTTGGAAAAAACGCTGGTGAAAGAAAAAAGAACCACACTCAGATGAAGAAAAACGTAATCCTTTATCTTTCCCATAATTCCTCCAGCGAAACGCCGTCCACCCGGATGCACCGGTAGACCCGGCGGACAATCTGATCCAGTTCTTCCACGCTCTCCGCTCTGGCTACCACATGGCCGATCCTGGTGGTTCCATTCTGCATCGCTTCTACGCCGTGTCCCACCGGATAATCCAGCGCGATCTCCACGCCGTCTTTTCGCAGCCGGTCCAGCCCCTCCTGGTCAACTCCGGTAAGCGTGCCGTCCACCGGACTCATAAGAAGCTTCGCCATACAGAACACGCCCCGGCGCTCCGAAGAAAAATCCAGGGCTTCTCCCAGGGCATTCTGCAGAATCTTCTTGTAAAAATCAAATCCGTAATACATGGAAATCAGTTCCGGAATACAGGTGGCGCCTGTCCGCCCGCCCATCTCAATCATCCAGACCCGCTCTCCGTCCACAAACACATCCGCGTTTACCGAACAGTCGTTAAGCCCCAGGGCTTTTACCGCCAGCTCCATCTCTTTCTTCAGAAGGCGCTGTACCTTCTGGGAGCCCCGGTAAGGGAACCCGTGGCCGGCCGGAATCGTAATTTTATCGCTGTGATAGACAAATTTTTCATGGGGAGCAAAAAAGACCAGCTGATGGTTCTGCACCACTCCGTCCACTCCGATTTCCGTGCCGGAAAGCATCTCCTCCACCAGTACATAATCCTTCTCCGATCGCTCCAGCGCGCGCTCGTACGCTTCTTTCAGTCCTTCCGCCTCTTTTACAATGGTAATTCCCCGGCTTCCGGAGCTGTCCACCCGTTTCACAACTACAGGAAAGCCAAGCTGACCGGCCGCCCATTCCACATCCTCCAGCGTCCTGGCTTTATAAAACTTGGCGGCGGACACGCCGCCCGAAAGGAAAGCCTCCTTCATCGCCGCCTTATCGGTGGCCCGTCTGGCAGCCTCCTCCGAAAGACCGGGCAGTCCCATCCGCTGGCATACGTATCCGATCGTGGAAACCGCCACATCCGTCCCGGTGGTACAGATCCCGTCGATCTGTTCCTCCTGACAGACGTTAAGAATGGCTTCCTTATCCCGTGTGTTGATATAATACACCCGGTCCGCCAGAGCAAATCCAGGATAATCGCCCGGAATGCTGGCCACCAGAGTATCAAGTCCCATCTCCTTCGCCGCCCGGATCAGGGGAACCTGATATACGCTGGCTCCCAGGATCATAATCTTTTTTCTTCTCTTTTCCATTCCTGTACTTCTATCTCTCATACTTCCGTCCGCTTTGTCTCATGCCAGGTTTCCTCCGGCTCTCTTGCCGCCGCTGCCAGGCTCTGAATCTGTTCCTTTACGCTCTTGCGGGAATTTATGGTTTCCCTGACGATATACTGGGGCGTATTGTTTAAAATCAGGATAATTTTCCCCAGATATTCTCCCACAATTCCAAGGACCATAAGAATCAGCCCGAAAAACACCACCATTACGCAAAGCGTCGAAGACCAGCCCACCGTCATATCCGGATGAAGAATTTTGTTGATGATTACCAGAACGGCAATCACCGCTCCCGCCGCTGCCGCGAACATCCCCAGGAAAAAGGAAATCCGCAGCGGAATCACCGAAAAATTCCAGTACGCCAGCCAGAGATTGACCAGCTTTTTCAGTGTGTAGTGGGAAGTCCCGACCTCCCTTTTAAAATGTTCCACCTCTACATTGCCGATGTTGTGCGTAACCCGGTAGAAGATCCCGTCGATATAGGGATTGAAGCTGTCGTACCGCACCACCTCGTCCCGCACCTTTCTGGTGATAATCCAGAAATTGCTGGAAACAATCTCCTTGGGACGATTCAACATCACCCTGGAGGTGACCTCGTTCAGCTTGCTGGTAAGATTTTTCAGAGGGGAATTCTTTTTGGTGGGATAAATTCCATAGACCAGGTCGAAGCCCTCCTCCATCTTATGGATCAGTTTGAAAATCTGAGAAGGATGGGTCTGCATGTCGTCATCCATTCCCAGCACATAATCTCCGTTCGTATAATGCAGCGCGGCCATCAGCGCGTTATGCTGTCCGAAATTCCGCATCAGATTTACCCCGCAGACATTGGGATATTTTTCTCCCAGCCTCTGGATCTCCCGGTACGTTCCGTCTCTGGAGCCGTCGTTTACCAGGATAAATTCGCAGGTATACTTTTCCTGGGCCGCAAATTCCGCCATCACCATCTCGGTTACCTTGGCAATGGTTTTTTCCGAATAATAACATGGTATTACGATTGAAATCAGCATTTTTTCTTCCCCAAATAATCATAAAACAAAGGCCCTCCTCCTGTGTGCAGGAACAAAACCTTTTTCCCTTTGATCCGGTTTTCTCTGAGATACTCTTTCATGCCCCAGAAAGCTTTCGCCGTATACACCGGATCCAGCGGCACTCCCGTCCGGCAGTAAGTCTCCCGGATACAGGCTTCGATTCTCTCATCGTATGCGCCGTAGCCGCCCTGACGGTACTGATCCAGAAGGCAAATTTCCGTTTCATATCCTTCCGGCAGCTCCTTCCCCGTCTTCTCAAAATAGGAAGCCACTCCCTGACGGATCACTTCCCGCGCTCTTTTGGGCTCTCTGGAAGAAATCATCACTCCCATGACCGAAGCTTGGTCCCCCGCCAGAAGCTTCCCGCAGATCAGGCCGCTTTGCGTCGCTCCGGTTCCGGAAGGCAGGAAGATATAGTCGAAGGAAATTCCCTGCCTTTTCTCATAGCGGAGAATCTCTTCGTAAGCCAGGGCATATGCCGCCGCTGCCGTCCCCTCGTTTCCGGTTCCATACTGATTTCCAAAGATATAGTAAGGCGCTTTCCCTTCTCTTTCCAGCTCGCCCATTACGCTTTCCACCGTAGCCGCTATGTTCTGCTTCCCGCAGTGAACCATCTGCGTCCCCGTCCATTCTACCAGGACGGTATTGTTCGTCGCCTCCGACGCTTCCCCCTCTTCATGGGAACAGATCATCCGGCAGGGAACCCCTCTGCTGGCGCACAGAGCCGAGAGAACCCGGCAGAGATTGGAGTGGCGGCTGCCGTAAATCACCATACTTCTGCAGCCTTTTTCTATCATATCCCGAAAGTACGCTTCCGCGATCCGCACTTTATTGCCTCCCATAGAAAAGGGCAGCAGATCCTCTCTCTTGATATAGAGCTCATTGGCGTCCCCCGGATCGCCTTTCATCGGCAAAATCGGCGTTTCCATCTCCTCATCCTCCCTGCTTTTGCGGCCATTTCTAACTGGGATTGATTATAAAGCATTTCCCAATCCGGCGCAAGTGGCGATTCCATGGGATTTTACGCAATTTCTTCCGAGATAATCTCCCACACGAAGTCTTCTTCGTTTCCCAGTACCCAGGCCGCGATCCCCCCAAGGCCGTACTCCGAAATCATAGAAGCTCTCTCCCGCACGGAATCCTCATCCTCCAGCCAGATCTGGCAGAGCCTTCCCTCCTCATCGGTCCACTGGGCGTACTGCTGTCCGGCGGACTCGTCGAAGGAAACCTCCGCGCCGTTCTCTTCCACAAGTCGGCCGGCCTGTTCCATCGTAACCGCTTCGCTGGTCACCGAGACGCTCCCGTCTTCCAGGGTCTCCGTATACCAGAGCCTGGAGTAAAAGGGAATGGCGCTGATCATCTTTTCCCCCGGTACCTCGGTAAGCATGTTTTCAATCCCGGTGCGCTCGAACTCCATAGAAGCCACGCTTCCCACCAGGTCAGACCCGGCATAATGTTCATCGTATCCCATCATAATGACATAATCACAAACCGTTCCCAACTCCTCCCGGTCGTAATGTCTGGAAAAGTCCATTGGAACGGGTACGTCCACCGAAAGGTAAATCTGATTCTTCCGGCAGAGAATGGAAAGCTCCCTCATAAACTGCACATAGGAGGGCCCTGCCTCCTGGGCGATCCCTTCAAAATCAATGTTGATGCCGTCAAACCCAAGGGTGAGCGCCTGGGAAACCAGATATTCCTGCACCCTCTGCCTGGCCGCTCTGGAGGCCAGCAGTTCTGTGGTGCTGACGTTTTCGCTGAAATTGCTGATCAGGGCCCAGACCTGAAGTCCCCTGGCATGGGCCTCCTCCACGTAGCCGGCATCCGCGTAGGAATCCACCGCCCCTTCATTGTCCGCCAGGAAATACCAGGTAGGCGAAATGACATTGACTCCGGTCATAGTTCCGGTGTCATCGGCAAAGTTCTGGTTCATCTCCGGGTAGTTGATCTGATGCCAGACCAGGTTCACCCGTTCTCCCAGGGACAGGCTGGTATACGTTTCCTCTTCCCGGTACGTATCCCGCCGGGTCGGATAGAAATCTTTCATCCGGCTGTTCTTCACATATCCGATGTAGCCGTCCTCTGTAAGCACCCTGGACCACTGATCCATCTCCTCCAGCACCGTCACCAGGCTTCCTTTTTCCGCTTCCGTAAGGATCGGGCTTTTGATCCCTCCCTGGTAGCGCACCGCCGTGTCCCGTTTAAGCTCCGCCGTCGTCACTTCCCGGCTGCCAAAGGTAATCACCACCCGGTTGGGTTCCTGGAAGCTTTCGTATTTTATGTCGGTATACTGGCACAGAAAATCCAAAGACAGATACATTCCGCCAAAGGCGCTTCGCAGAATCTCTTCCCCCGCGTCCAGCGTCTCCTCCCCCGCCGTATAGGTACTGCCGCCCAGAGGAATTTCATAGACCTCCAGAGGAGCGGCATACAGCAGCTTCTCCACGGAAGCATCCCAGTAAAAGCGGCTGTTCAGCTCGCTTTGTACCAGCGTATAATCTATATAAATCCCATCTTCATAGATAAGAGCCTTCTCTTGCGCGAGATGGTCCTCCACGATCACCGCGGCTTCTCCGTTCTCCAGAGAACCGAAATATTCTTCCGCCGTCATTTTCTCTGAACTGGGTGTATATCTTCTTATTAAAAAAACCGCTGCCGCCAGCACAGCGAGAAACGCCAGCGCCGCGGCGGCCAAAACGAACTTCTTTTTCTTCATTTTGCTGTACAGCCCCCTTAAAATCTTTGCCGCTTTTTGCGGCTGTTCACGTAATTATATCAGGTCTCTCAGAAATCGTCATTATTTTCATAAAAAAATAAGATATTCTCCTGCCGCCCAGGGGACCGGGGTATGCAGACGCTTCTCCTTTCCTTATTTTTCCTTAATTCTGATAAAATTTATTTTTCGGATTCTCTGATCCTCGTCCCCGATAAAATCACGCATATAGTTGGTGTCTTCCGCCAGCATGCAGGCGGAAACAATTTCCTCCGGCCTGCTGGGTTTTCCCTCAAGATACAGGGAAGTTCCTTCTCTTTCGTACTCCCTGAGCTCCCGCATAAATGCCATGGCCTTCCGGTTCCCGGCTATGCGCATCTGCGGTCTTCTGGGTTGTCTTCTCTGATATTCTCTTTTTTTATCGTTCTCCACCTTTCTGCCTTTCTGAATCCGTACAGAAACCCGGAGGCGCTTCGTGATATATCCTTCCCCGGTGTGTGTACGCTGCTGCGGCAGAAATTCCCTGCGTCCTCCGGAACGCTCCGGCCGGACACAGAAATTCCCTGCCTGGTTCTGACGTAATTTGCTTGCAAAAAAAAGACTTTTTGATTATAATGCGTAAAAGAAGTTTGGAAAGGATATATGGTTTACCGATCTGGTCTCAATCATAATCAGGGATTGTACAGCAAAAATAAAACAATTATGCTTGAATCGCAAAAGAAACTTGAAATGAATCAGACTGCTGCTGCAGACCTAGGTCTGAGCGGTCAGCTTTAAAGATAGGATAAAAAATCAGCTCTGGGAAAATCCTCCTTTCTTTCAAAAACTTCCCATATAGCCTTTCTGTGACTATTATATACAATAAGTTGAGAATTGGCAAGCATTTTTTCAGAAACGCCTCTTCTTTACATATTTATCGAAATGCGTATATAGAAATGCGTATATAATAGTAGAGAGGGCAAAACCGTATCGAAAGCGTTCATCAATGGGTAAGGATGTGATGGAATGAAAATCGAAAAGATCAATGACAAACAGATTCGCTGTACCCTGACAAAAGAGGATCTGGCCAACCGGGAGATCAAACTGAGCGAGCTGGCCTATGGTTCCGAAAAAACGAGAGCTCTGTTTCAGGATATGATGCGCATGGCGGCCCGTGACTTTGGTTTTGAGGCTGACAATATGCCGCTTGTAATAGAAGCAATCCCCATTTCCATGGATTCTATTATTTTAATCATTACGAAGGTAGAGGATCCGGAGGAACTGGATACGCGGTTCGCGCGCTTTTCTCCGGAAGAAGGGGGTTCGGAAAGCGGCCGTTCTTTTTCCGATCTCATGGACCGGATCGAAGGAGCGGACGATATCCTGGGACTCATCAAAAAGATTGCCGAGGCGAAAAAGAAAGCCGCTTCCAAAACTGCCGAGGAACCCCGCGAGGTTTCAGAGGACGCTGCCGCTTTCAAAGAGGAAGGCGAGGAAGCCGTCGACCTGACCCGGTTTTATCTCTTCCGCTCTCTGGACGACGTCATCCGGGCGGCCGGAATCCTCGGCCCCGTTTTTTCCGGCCCCAATACTCTGTATAAGAATCCGGAAAGCGGAGAGTTCTACCTGATTCTGAAAAAAGCCTCCAGTACCGCGGAGCAATTCAACAAAGTCTGCAACGTTCTTTCGGAATACTCCATTCCCTGCAAGTTCAGCGCCGGAATGGACGCCCATTTCTCTGAGCACATGGAAGTTACCATACCGGAAAATGCGCTGCAGAACCTCAGTCTTTTGAGCTGACACGAAAATCTCTGCCCTGCCCTTCCTGGGGCAGGCAGAGATTTTTTATATCATGATTACAAAGGAGGATGTTTATGGCACAGCTCTTATGCAATTTTGTTTCTTATTCCCTCAGGCGCAGCGTGGACATCGCCGTGGTTCTGCCCACCATAAGTTCCTGCGATTTTGATCTGGATACGCCGCCCTGCCACACTCCGGCTTTCCGCTATCCGGTGCTTTATCTTCTGCACGGCTACGGAAACGACTACAAAAGCTGGCTGCGCTACACTTCCGCGGAACGTTTCGCGGAGGAGAAGCGGATCGCCCTGGTGCTCTGCAACGACGACAACCAGTGTTACATGAACACGCCGGCCGGAAACTACTATGATTTTATCGCGAAGGAACTGCCGGAATTTGTCTGCGGAAACTTTCCCATCTCTTCCCGCCCGGAAGATACCTACATTGGCGGCGCCTCCATGGGCGGATACGGCGCTCTGGTTCACGCCTTTACCAATCCCTCCGCCTTCCGGGCGGCAGCCGGTTTTTCTCCCGCTGTTGAGATCGGAAGTCAGCCGGATACCATCGGCTCCGGCCTGAATTGCGTGAATCTCCACGAGGCTCTGGACCGCTGCCTGAAGGAGAAGCTGCAGCTTCCCCAGCTGTTTCTCTGCTGCGGACAGCAGGATTTTCTTTATGACTGCGTTTCCGCTTTCCACAGGGAACTTCTGGAAAAAGGCGTCGCCCACCGTTATGACGACGTCCCAGGCTATGAACACGAATGGAAATTCTGGGATCTCAAGCTGGAGGAATTTCTGGACTGGATTCCCAGAACCGATCCCTATGCAGGAAAGATTCCTCACAAAATCTAAGCTCTGCCCGCAGGCCGGGAAAACCGGAAATCCGTTTCTTCCGGTTCCCGGCCTGTTTTTTTGCGCCTCTCTTCTTTTTCCGTGTCAACGTCTTCCGTTTTTCGTTATTTTCCCGATTTTTTTCTTGAACTTCTGGCTTTTTCAGGATATAATCACTACAATGGAGAAGGGTTCGGAAAATTATTTCATCACTTTTCACAACCCTCTTCCCTTCAAAAGAATATGTTCACAGTCGTTTTTCAGCTTAGGATCCAGACAGATCGGATCTGAATCATTTGCGCAAATTTGTATCGGTATCCTGCCCTGAAGAAACGATTGTCATATTTTATATGCAATCTATTTAGGTAAAGGAGTGGTTTTAAAATGGATACGACTTCATTGATTTATGTGCTTTCTTTTCTCGCCATTGTAATCGCTTTCGCTTTCGCGGCTTATCTGTATCTCTGGGTAAAAAAACAGAAAACGGTAAACAAACAGATTCTGGATGTGTCGGAACTGATCAAAGCCGGAGCGAATACTTTTATGGCAAGAGAATACCGGATTCTGGCTATTTTTGCCGGAGTGGCCGCGGTAATCATCTTCCTGATCCTTCCCTCCCCGGTATGGCAGGGCGGGAGTCTTCTGGACAACCTGGCCATGGCGCTGGCTTACATCGCCGGCACGATTCTTTCTGCCATTGCCGGCAAAATCGGAATCCTGGTAGCGACGTTAGCCAATTCCAGAACGGCAGAAGCGGCTCAGAAAGGAATTAAACCCGCCTTTCTGGTGGGCTTCCGAGGCGGCGCCGTTATGGGGCTTGCCGTGGTGAGCTTCTGCCTTCTGGGCGTGATGGCGGTTCTTCTGATTGCGGGCGACGCCTCCATTCTCCTTGGCTTTTCCTTCGGCGCCAGTTCTCTTGCCCTGTTTGCCAAGGCAGGCGGCGGTATTTTCACCAAAACCGCGGACGTCTCTGCCGATCTCACCGGAAAGGTCGAGCTTGGCATCCCGGAGGATGATCCCAGAAATCCCGCGGTTATTGCCGATAACGTCGGCGATAACGTCGGCGATGTGGCCGGCATGGGCGCGGACCTCTTCGATTCCAACGTAGCGGCTATGACCTCCGCTCTGGTAATCGCCCAGTCCCTTACCGGACACGAGCAGGCCGGGACTGCCATGGTATTCTGCTATTCCGCTCTCGGTCTGATCGCTTCCATCCTGGGAATTGCCTGCGCCCGCATCGGGAAAAACGGCAATCCCACAAAGGCTTTGAATTCTTCCACTTATGTCACCACAGGCATCTTCGTCGTTCTCTCCGCCCTGGCCACATATCTGTTTGAAGGCTTTGACTGGAGAATCTGGGGCGCTTCCACCGTAGGTCTGCTGGTTGGCGTGATCATCGGACTCACCACAGACTACTTTACAGACGACAGCAAGCCTATCGTGCAGAGAGTGGCGAAGGCATCCCAGTCCGGTTCCGCCTTTACGGTGCTTTCTGGCGTTTCTTACGGATTTATCTCCGCGCTTCCCGCAATGGTCGGGATCGCGATTTCCGCTCTGGCGGCCTATAAGCTCTGCGAGCCGCTGGGCAGCACCTACGCCCTCTTCGGCATCGCCATGGCAGCGGTGGGAATGCTTTCCATCGTAGGTATGATCATCAGCAACGACGCTTACGGCCCCATCGTAGACAACGCCAGAGGCCTGGCGGAAATGGGCGGGCTCGGAGAAGATACCATCCGCATCGCAGACGAGCTGGACAGCGCCGGAAACACAGTGAAAGCCGTGACAAAGGGTTTTTCCATCGGAGCCGCCGGCCTTACGGTCATCTCCCTTTTGGGCGCCTATATGTCCGAGGTAAACGCTACCCTGGCGAGCCTTGGAAGAGAGCTGATTACCGGCTTTGACATTATGAATCCCACCGTATTCTTCGGCGTCTTGATCGGAGCCGCCGTTCCCGCTGTGTTCTCCGCCATGCTGATCCTGGGCGTAGACAAAAACGCGCAGCGCATGGTCGCTGAGATTCACCGGCAGTTCCGGGAGATCAAAGGGCTCAGAGAAGGAAAGCCGGGAGTCAAGGCAGACTATGACACCTGTATTGATATCGCCACCACCGGCGCTTTGAAGGAACTGATCCCCGCCGGCGCCATGGCTATTATCTCTACGGTTCTGGTAGGCTTTATCGGCGGCGTTCTGGCCATCGGCGGTTTCCTTCTCGGAAACATCGTAAGCGGCCTTCTGCTGGCTCTGTTTATGTCCAACGCCGGCGGTCTCTGGGATAATTCCAAAAAATACATTGAGGCCGGAAACGAAGGCGGGAAGGGCTCCAAGGCCCACAAAGCCGCTGTAACCGGCGATACCGTAGGAGATCCCTTCAAGGATACGGCAGGCCCCTCCATCAATACCCAGATTACTGTGGTATCCCTGGTGGCCTCCTTACTTTCGTCCCTGTTTGTGGCCTTCTCTATCTTCTAAAGATCTGTGCATCTTTGCTGCGCGGGGAATCGGAACAGAACCTTCCGGTTCCCTGCGTTTTCTTATGTTTTTTATCTTTTTTCCGGAACTTTCCCAGATTTTACTTGACAGTATTCTTATAGCAGACTATAATAAATTTGCTAAAAGATTTACTGGTTAATATTTCACTAACTATTATAGATCATGAAATGTACGACTTTGTAATCTATAATAGTTAGTGAAATTTTTTTGACCGGTATCAGGTAATTCAATTAGGAGGTACCAGCTATGAACAAGGGTACAGTAAAATGGTTTAATGCAGAAAAAGGCTATGGTTTCATCACAGGAGAAGACGGGGCAGACGTATTTGTGCATTTTTCCGCAATCCAGGGCGAGGGATTCAAGACTCTGGAAGAAGGCCAGGCAGTTTCTTATGATTTAACAGAAGGCGCTCGCGGAATGCAGGCTTCCAATGTTGTTAAGCTTTGATTTGAAGCAGAATTTAAGAAAGAACATGCCAGAGAGGCTGCAGCGGTTCCGTTGCAGCCTCTCTTTTTCGTCTCTTGCAGAATCCGTTTACCCGCAGTGTTCTTTTAAAAGCTCCTGCAGGGCCGCCGCGCTGCTGCTGTGGCAGCGCAGCACCGGAATGTGATTTCTCCTGGCCTCCTGAAGCGCGCTCTTTACCATCTTGTGGGAAACCGTATTGGTAAAAAGAATAAAAAAATCCGGACATCCCAGTTTTTTCCGGATCGCTCCGTTTTCCTTGGCAAATACCTTCGCCTTGCACCCATGTTTTCTGCAGATCCCTTCATACTGGCAAACCATACATTCATTTCCCCCGATGATCACAACGCTCATAGGATACCTCCTTTTAGTTAGTTTATACTAACTAATGTACCATCCAATTCACACCATGTCAATAGGAAATAAAAGAGGCTCCGGAATTCTCTTCCGAAACCTCAAAACCGCCATGCCTCAAAAATCCCCGAAACGTCAGTTTCCGCACTCTATGCTGATTTCATTAAACAATGCCAGTACGTCCTCGACCTTGAGATCCTTCTTCTCCTGTCCGCTTTTGTCCAGGATCACCTTTCCCTGATGCATCATCAGGATCCGGCTTCCATATTCAATGGCATATCGAAGATTATGGGTCACCATAATGGACGTGAGCTTCTTTTCTCTGACAATCTGATCCGTAAGCTTCATATTCACCTCTGCCGTCTTAGGATCCAGAGCCGCCGTATGCTCATCCAGAATGAGAAAATCCACCGGCGTCATCGTCGCCATCAAAAGGGCCAACGCCTGACGCTGTCCGCCGGATAAGGAGCCCACCTTTACGTCCAGCTTATCCTCCAGGCGAAGGTTCAAGGCGCCAAGAAGCTCCTGGTAATGGCTGCGCTTTTTCCGGTCCACGCCTCTGGAAAGACCGTAAGGTTTTCCCTTGTGCTCCGCCAGGGAGAGATTTTCCAGGATCGTCATGGAAGGGCAGGTTCCAAGAGCCGGATTCTGAAAAACCCTTCCGATGCTCCCCATTCTTTTGTATTCCTTCTGATTTGTAATATCCTCCCCGTTTACCAGGATCTGCCCGGAATCCACAGGGATGCTTCCGCAGATGATATTCAGCAGGGAGGTTTTTCCGGAGCCGTTGCTCCCCACAACCGCCACAAACTCCCCGTCCTCAATATGAAGACTGAAGTCCCGGAATAAGCAAAGCTCGTTTATGGTTCCTGGATTATAGTACTTATGGATTCCTTTTAAATCAAGCATTTGCCTTCACCTTCTTTCTCCTTTCCGTTCCCAGCACCAAAATCAGCAGGAACAGGGCCGCTGTGACTACTTTCATGTAAGTAGAAGGCAGGCCCAGGCTGATGGCAAGAGCCACGCAGGCCTTATAGATCACCGAGCCGATGACCACACTGGTCGTCACCCGCAAAACCGTCACTTTCCGGAACAGGCTGGTACCGATAATCACGCTGGCCAGCCCGATGACTACCGTGCCGGTTCCCATGCTCACGTCAAAATAACGCTGCTGCTGGGCGAAGATACATCCTCCCAGGGAAACCAGGCCGTTGGCTACCGCCAGCCCTACGATTTTCACAAAGCCTTTGTCCACGTGAAGGGAGGTAACCAGCCGCTCGTTGTCTCCCACCGCCCGGAGCATCATGCCGGATTTCGTACGGAGGTACCAGTCCAGGAGATATTTGCTGATCAGCATAATTACCGCGATGATGATCACCTTGTCAAAGTCCTTCAAAAAAGCAGGACAGTATCGTTTCACCAGATCGTTTTCAAAGATCGTGACTTTGTTGTAGATGGGAAGGTTGGCTCTTCCCGCAATGGCCAGGTTTACGGAATAAAGACCAGTCATCATGATGATTCCGGAGAGGAGATCCCGCACCTTCAGCTTCACATGGATCAGGCCGGTACAGATTCCCACAAGCACTCCCGCCCCGAAAGAAACCGGGAGAGTCAGAAGGGGGTTCCTGTCCTGACTGATCATAACCGCCGTAATCGCGGCTCCCATGGGAAAGCTGCCGTCTACGGTAAGATCCGGGAAATCCAGGATTTTGTAAGTGATGTATACGCCCAGGGCCATAATCGCGTAGATCATTCCCTGTTCCAGAACGCTTAATAATAAAACCATGACCGAACTCCTACTCTACTGTAATCTCCTCAAAAACTTCCGCCGCATCGGCAAGATAAGCCTCGTCCAGCTCAAATCCGATAACGTCCGCCGCCGCTGTATTTACATAGAGACTGGCTCCGGAGCAGACCTGATACTCCAGGTCAGAAGCCGCCGCTTCTCCCTTCAGCACCTGGGCCGCCATCGCGCCGGTCTGTTTCCCAAGCTCCACATAGTCAATGCCCATAGCCGCCATACAGCCGTTCTTCACCTGCTCGACTTCAGAGCCAAAGACCGGAATCCCGGCGTCGTTTGCCGCCGCCAGCACCGTCTGAAGCGCCGATACCACCGTATTGTCCGTAAGGTTGCTGATGCAGTCTACTTTTCCCGCCAGGTCAGCCGCCGCCATTTCCACATCCGCGATGGTGTTGATTCCGGACTCCACGATTTCAAATCCGTATTCCTTCGCAAGCTCTTTATACGTTTCAATCGTACTGAGGGAATTGGCTTCGCTGGTGGTATAGAGAATTCCAATGCTTTTGGCTTCCGGCATCAGATCCCGAATCATCTGCAGCTGATCCGCCACCGGCAGCTGATCCGCCGTTCCGCTGAGGTTGCCCACAGAGGTTCCATCCTCATTCGCCAGGCCGGCGCTCACCGGATCCGATACGGCAGTATAGATTACCGGAATCTCCGTATCCATGCAGCTGTTGTAAGCGCTCATGGCGCTTGGGGTGGCAATGGCGCAGATCAGATCGACGCCCTGGGAGACAAAGCTGTCCGAAATCGTGCTGGCGGTTCCTGTGTCAGACTGGGCGTTTTCAAAAACCACTTCCAGATTTTTTCCTTCTTCTATTCCCGCCTCTTTCAGGCCTTCCAGGAATCCTTCCCTGCAGTTGTCCAAAGAGCCGTGCTCCGCGAACTGGGAAATCCCCACCGTATAGGAGGCTTCTTCCGCCAGGGCGGAACCGGGAATCAGCGTACCCATCATGGCTCCTGTCAAAAGCGCTGCTGCTAACATGTTTTTCTTTTTCATCTTTCTTCTCCTTTCCTGAAGGCAGAGGCGGGAAAACAAAAACCGCCTCAGGCTCCTGCCTGAGACGGTAATAAAATCTTATTATCGCGGTACCACTCATCTTGACGAAACGTCCACTCTGCCATGTACAATAAAATAAATTATACACTCCGGACAGGTAACGGCTCCGGTTCCCGTCAGCGCCTACTGAGAATCCCTCTGTTCGGGCTGCCCTCGAAAGTCCATTCGGCAAACCATTCCATACCGCCTTTCCACCGCCGGCGGCTCTCTGTCATTTCCTGGATCTGCTTACTACTCTTTCTCATCGGTTTTACTTTATTGCAATAAAGCATACCATTGTTTTCTTCATTTGTCAACGGAAAAATCTTCCCTAGTACACGGTGTTTTCACAGATCTCATGGAACCGGTATTCTCCGGCATACACTCTTTTGGAGACCCCTGTATCCAAAGAACCGATCTGATCCATATCCCCCTCGCTGAGCGCAAAATCAAATACGTCAAAGTTCTCGAAAATCCGCTCCCGGTGAACGGATTTGGGAATCGCCATTACCCCCCGCTGCAGATGCCAGCGAAGAATGATCTGCGCCGGGCTCTTTCCATACTTTTCTCCCAGCTCTTCAAGCACCGGATGGGAAAGATCCTTTCCTTTCCCCAGCGGGCCCCAGGCTTCCGGCGTGATTCCCTGATCCTGGCAGAATTCAATGAGCTCGTTCTGCTGAAACATAGGATTGCTCTCGATCTGATTGATCGCCGGACACACATTCGCCCGGAGCAAAAGCTGCTCCAGATGAACCTTCTGAAAATTCGATACCGCGATCGCGCGGATTTTTCCCTGCTCATACAGGCGTTCCAGCACCCTCCAGGAAGCTGTCACTTCGCCGATGGGCCAATGCAGAAAGTATACGTCGACGTAGTCCAGTCCCAGATCCTCCAGGCTCTTATAAAAGCTCTCCTCCTGGCGTCCCTGGCGCATGTCCTCATACCACAGTTTGGTGTCCACGAAAAGTTCCTCTCTCGGAACGTTGCATCTTAGGATTCCTTCCCCTATCTGCTTTTCGTTTTTGTAGTACATCGCCGTATCAAATCTGCGGTATCCGGCTTCCGCTCCTATGCGCACCGCCTCGGCGGCCTGCGCCCCGGTACTCTCCCAAAATCCCAGTCCAAGACAGGGAATCTCCAGTCCGTTGTTCAGTTTCACTCTTTTTGTCACATGCATGCTTTTCTCCTCCCGTCCTGCAGGCCTTCGCCGCTCCGCTTTTCCTTTAATCCGATTTTACCATAGGGGACTGGGAGGCGCAAGAAACGTTCTGCCGCGGTTTTTGATCCAAATACTGGCGGGCAAGCGTTTCCATCAATCTGGTATTTAAAAAGGTTTTTGTTGTCTCAAAAGTAAGAATCAGCCGTTCTCCCGGATAAATTCCGTTCTCTTCGTATGCCTGTATCTTTTTAACCGCTTTCTGAGCGTAGACCGGATCATCCATTCTGCCATGGTGTTCCCAATAAATTTCTTTTTTTAGTTTTCGGGGAAGAAACGTAAAATCCGGGTGGACAATCCCAAATCCTTTCAGATACAGAGGTTTTTCATATTTATATAAAATTCCATTCCTGTAAAAATAGTCTGCCAGGATTTTCTCAGATTTTGAGCGGACACGTTCGCCTTTCTCTGTCAGAATCACAAAAGCGTCTTCTGAAACCTCCATTCTTTCATACGGTTCTTCCATCCATTCTTTTTCCTTCTGTTCCCAGATGGGCTCTACCGGCTGAATCAGTTCTTGCCTCCAGGGTTTTTCTTTCAGGAATATCGTTTCAATCTCCTCATCTTCATAATCGTTCAGAATTTTCTGGATCTGTTTCAGTCTTCTGGCAGCCAGTTTCAGCACTTTCTCATCATAGGATTTCTGAGCCAACTGACAAGGGAGTTCTCTATTCGCCTTAGGAATATAGCTGCCTCGTTTCTTTTCTCCCGGAAGATAGTGATAATATTGAACCTGGTTTTTACAGCTGGACAGATGAAGCATCCCCTGCGGGACATTTTCTAATCGCTTGTTTACCTTTTGACAGATGGCTTCTAGCCTTTGCTTTTCTTCCAACAGCATTCTTTTCAAGCCTGTCATGCGTATCTTTTCCTTTTCTTTGAAGTTTTGCATAGATCTATGCGGAATTTATCTGTAATGAAGAGAAAAAAGTATAGAACGGTTCTGCTTCGGCGTTTCCGCCCTCACTTATAAGAACGTACGCCGGATATTTTTGTTACGGAATCTTAGCCGAATTCATTGAATCTCCCAATACGGGAGATTTCGGGATTTTTTTAATATCTCCCGTACCATTTTACCTTCCGGTACGGGAGTATTTGTCGAATTCATGGATTCTCCCGTACTTCCTGCCCGGATAATACGGGGGTTTTGAACGTTTTGAATTTTTCTCCCGTACTTCCTCCCCGGATAGTACGGTTTCCTCAGATCCCCTGGGCCGTCCTGGTGATAATGTCCACGCAGGTTTCGATTCCCAGTCTGGAGCTGTCCAGCACAATATGGTACCCTTTTTTATCGTCCCACTCCATGCAGGTATTCGCGCCGTAAAAATTAGATCTTCTCCGGTCGAACTTTTTGAGTGTATTGTCCACGCTCCCCGGCTCAATTCCATAGTTCTGTTCTGCTCTCTTCCTGCGGAACTCTTTGTCCGCATGGATGAAGACCCGGAGAACATCCTTGCGTTCTCTGAGGATCCACCCTGCGCATCTTCCTACAATTACGCAGGGCCCCTGAAGCGCCATTTCCTTAATGACCCGCTCCTCGGTAACGTACAGAGCTCCCTCTTCGGAAAGGCCGTCTCTCTCGCCTATGGCCACCTTAGCCGCCATACTCAGGGAAAACAGAAAGCTGTTGGAGGTACTCTCTTCCAGATTTCTCAGACGCTCCGGAACCGTATTCATCAGTTCCGCCGCCCGCTCCAGAACCTCCTGCCCGTAGCAGGGGATCTCCAGCCTTCTCGCCGTGCGCTGCCCAATCTCGCTTCCCCCGGACGCGTACTCCCTCTCTATCGCAATAATATTGTATTTCATAATCAAACCTCCTCCGCTTTCTCAAACTGGCTGTTGTAAAGCTCCGCGTAGAAGCCTCCCGCAGCCATGAGTTCTTCGTGATTTCCCTGTTCTATGATGTCGCCGTCCTTCATTACCAGGATCAGATCCGCGTTCCGGATCGTAGACAGACGATGCGCGATGATAAAGCTGGTCCGCCCTTTCATCAGATGGTCCATCGCCTTCTGGATCTCGATTTCCGTGCGCGTATCTACAGAGGAAGTAGCTTCGTCCAGAATCAGAATCTTATTGTCCGCCAGGATCGTTCTGGCGATGGTCAGAAGCTGCTTCTGTCCCTGGGAGATATTGCTGGTCTCTTCATTCAGCACCATCTGGTAGCCTCCCGGCTGCTGCAGGATAAACTTATGCACGCGCGCCGCCTTTGCCGCGGCGATGACTTCCTCATCGGTAGCGTCCAGCTTCCCGTAGCGGATATTCTCCATAATGGTACCGGAGAACAGCCAGGTATCCTGAAGAACCATGCCAAACATCTGGCGCAGGTCCCCCCGGTTAAACGCTCTGACGTCGTTCCCGTCAATGCGGATGCTGCCTCCGTTCACGTCATAGAACCGCATCAAAAGCTTCACCATCGTCGTCTTCCCGGCGCCTGTCGGCCCGACAATGGCAATTTTCTGGCCGTCCTTTACCTTCGCGGAAAAATCGTGGATAATCATCTGCTCCGGCTTGTACCCGAATTTCACATGATCAAACTCCACGCTGCCGTCCAGCTTTGTAATATCCACCGGATTCTCTACCGTCTGGTCTTCCTCCTCTTCTTCCAGGAATTCAAAGACCCGCTCCGAAGCGGCCGCCGCAGACTGCAGCATATTCGTCACTTGGGCGATCTGCTGAATCGGCTGTGTAAAATTCCGGATGTATTGGAAAAAGGACTGGATATCTCCCACCTCAATGGCATTGCGGATCACCATAAAACCGCCGAGAATAGCCGCCATCACATATCCCAGGTTGCCGATAAACTGCATGATCGGCATCATGATCCCGGAAAAGAACTGGGATTTCCAAGCTGTATTATACAACTTTTTATTCGTAATTTCAAATTCATTTACCGCCTCTTCTTCCTGATGAAAAGCCTTGACCACATTGTGGCCGCTGTATACCTCTTCAATCTGCCCGTTTACGTCTCCCAGGTATTTTTGCTGTCCCTGGAAGAACTTCTGGGAGCGCCCCATCACCATTCCGATGATCCCCATGGAAACCGGCAGGATCACCAGGGACGCCAGCGTCATCCAGACATTGATGCTGAACATCATAATCAGCACGCCCACCAACGTCGTCACAGAAGTGATCAGCTGAGTAAAGCTCTGGTTAATCCCCATCTGCAGCGTATCCACATCGTTGGTCACCCTGGAGAGGATTTCTCCGTTCGTCCTGCTTTCAAAGTACTTCAAAGGCAGGCGATTCATCTTTTTTGAGATCTCTTTCCTGAGGCTGTAGGTGACGTCATTGGAAATTCCGGTCATAAGAAATCCCTGAATCAGAGAAAACAGCGCGCTGCAAAGATACAGTCCCAGAACAAACAGCAGAATCTGGGCAATGCGCCCAAAGTCAATCCCTCCTGTCCCGCTGACCTTTGCCACCAGCCCGTTAAAAAGCTCCGTCGTCGCCTTTCCCAGAATTTTCGGCCCTACAATATTGAAAATCGTCCCTCCTATGGCGAACACAAACATCACCGCGAAGCGGAATCTGTACCGTTCCATATAGCGGAAGATTTTCTTCATGCTCCCTTTAAAATCTTTTGCCTTCTCTCCGGGAATCGCCCCTCTTCCATGGCCTCCCATGGGGCCTCTTGGTCTTCTGTTCTCGCTCATCCTGCCAATTCCTCCTCTGACAACTGAGATTTCGCGATCTGACGGTATACCTCGCAGTTCTCCATCAGTTCCCGGTGGGTTCCTTTCCCCACTATCCTTCCTTCATCCAGAACCAGAATCAGATCCGCATGAAGAATCGTACTGATCCTCTGCGCCACAATCAGAGTCGTAGTATCCCCCGCCGACTGGCGGATCGCCCGCCGCACCGCCGCGTCCGTTTTATAATCCAGCGCGGAAAAGCTGTCGTCAAAGATCAGAATCTCCGGTTTTCGCGCAATGGCTCTGGCAATGGACAGCCTTTGCTTCTGGCCTCCGGACACGTTGCTGCCTCCCTGGGCAATGGGAGAATCGTATTTCTCGTCCTTTCCTTCAATAAACTCCGCCGCCTGAGCGATTTCGGCCGCCTTTTTCACTTCTTCCGGTGAGGCGTCCTTCTGCCCGTAGCGGATGTTGGAATCGATGGTACCGGAAAACAGCACGCTCTTCTGCGGCACATACCCCAGGCGGGCGCAGAGGTCTTCCTGAGCCATCTGCCGCACATCTACGCCGTCGATCCGCACAGCCCCCTCTGTCACATCGTAAAACCTGGGAATCAGATTTACCAGAGTGCTCTTTCCGCAGCCGGTGCTTCCGATAACCGCCACCGTCTGTCCCTTTTCCGCCTGAAAGGTAATATCCTCCAGCACCTTCTCATCCGCCCCCGGATAAGCAAAGGATACATGATCGAATTCTATCTGACCTTTTCTCCCCGGTTCCGGCGTCACAGGCTGCTCTGGATCCTGGATGGACGGCCTTGTTTTCAGAACTTCATAGACACGGCCGGCAGCCACATTCGCCCTGGGAATCATCACAGACATTACGGTGATCATCAAGAACGCCATAATGATCTGCATCGCGTACTGAATAAAAGCCATCATATCTCCCACCTGCATGGTGCCGCCATCCACCGCATGAGCGCCGTTATACACAATCAGGACAGACGCTCCGTTCATAATCAGCATCATTACAGGCATCATAAAGGTCATGCATCGGTTTACAAAAAGGTTCGTTTTCGTCAGATTCTGATTGGCCGTTTCAAACCGCTCCTCCTCATGCCGTTCCGTGTGGAAGGCTCTGGTTACCATAATTCCCGTAAGCATCTCTCTGGTCACCAGGTTCAGCCGGTCGATGAGATTCTGCAGCTTTGTAAACCTGGGCATGGCCACTCGAAACAGCACCAGAATCACAGCGAAAATCGCGGCTACCGCCAGGGCGATGATCCAACTCATGGACACGTCTGTCTGTACTACCTTCAGAACGCCGCCGATGCCCAGAATGGGCGCGTACAAAAGGAGACGGAAGCCCATGGCCAGAAGCATCTGGATCTGCTGAATGTCATTGGTGCTTCTGGTAATCAGGGACGCCGTGGAAAACTGGTTGAATTCCGCGCTGGTAAATCCCATCACCGTTCTGTAAACATCATTTCTCAGATCATGGGCAACCCTGGCCGCCACTCTGGCCGCAAAAAAGGTAGTGGTCACCGATGCCGCCATCCCAAGGAGCGCCAGAAGCACCATAGAGCCGCCCACCCGCATAAGATAGCCGATCTGAATGCGGTTCAGATTCTCTCCCATGGCTTCATACTCCCGCTGTACAAAGAGGACTGCCGACTGGGTTTTCATAGAATCCGACAGGCTTTCTGCCTGCCCGCTCACAGCTTCCGTTATCTCTTCTCTTATCTGCTCCGGAGCCTGGGCCAGGGCATCCAGCGCAGAAACTCCCTGGGGAAGGGAAATCTGTTCCCGAAGGGCTTCCTCTCCTTCGCCGCCTGGAGCAAAAGCCATATAAGCCAGTTCTGCCGTGTCAAGAGCCTCTGCCAGCTCCTTCCTCGCATCCCCTTCATCGCTTCCTTTTTTCAGCTCCCAGATCTCACCCGGCTCGTAACTGTCTTCAAAGAGAGCCGCCTGCTCCTCGTCCAGAAACAGAAGAAGCTGCTCCGCCGTCTCAGCTCTCAGCTTTTCCGGTACCCCATCCTCGATTCCTTTCTGCTGGATCCCCACATTGATAATTCTGGAGGTATAGTCCGGCAGAGACAAATCGCAGAACGCCTGCAGCCACAGCATCAGAAAAATCAGCGCCACAAACCCTGCGGAGCTTTTTAAATATCTTGCCAGTTTAATCATGTTCCGTCCTCTCTTCCTGCTCTTTTTCCTGTTTCAGGTTTTCCTTCATCTGTTTTAGAAAGCGTTTCATCAGGCAGAGCTCACTCTCGGTAAATCCTCTCTGAAATACCTGTTCCATCTCTTCCGCCAGCGTATGCAGCCTTCCCGCCGCATGTTTCCCTTTGTCTGTAAGGTATATGCGGCTGACCCGCTGATCCCGCTGGTCGCTTTTGCGCCATACCAGGTCCGCCTTCTCCAGCCGCCGGACCGCCACAGTTACCGTAGGCGGTTTGATCTGCAGAAGGTCCGCCAGCTCCCTCTGGCTAACCCCTTCTTTTTCTTCCAGCATTTTCAGAATGGGAAGCTGTCCCGGATGAATCCCAAGATCCTTAAATTTCCAGAATCCGCTGACCATGTATTGATGAAGCAGGCCAAGCAGCAGCGCCTGGATGGAATCCTCCCGCTGCGCTTCCGGCGTCTTTTCCATAACATCGCCCTCCTTATCCTTCGCTTTTCAAAAAGGTTGTCTTTTTCTCATTTAATTAGTTGGCTAACATATAATAATCCGGAATCCTCTGAAGATCAATCGTTTTTTGTGGATTTTATGAAATTTTTACAATTATAATTTATGCATAATTTACTTTCTGTTTTCTTAAATTTATTAGATGCCTAATCTATTAAAAGCCTTGCGTTTTGCGTCGTCACTCCTGGCATCCGGCCCGGAGAGGGAATTTTTCTTGACAAACCCCCATAAACCCGCTATAGTAAAAACACTGACGCGGTCATAATGCGTCGGTATCTATTTTGTTCAGATCCTTTCAGGCAAGCCCGGTTTCGTTTCTTGAACCGCCGGCTTTTCTGTTAAGGTGAAACATTTCCGTGCAGCCGGGGAGTTAGCGGTGCCCTGTACCTGCAATCCGCTACAGCAGGGGTGATGCCAAACCGAGGGTGCAGTGCTGTGGAGCTGCCCCTGATAAGTGATGTTGACGTCCGGGTCTTACGCAACAGGAATCCGTGAACCGTGTCAGGTCGGGAACGGAGCAGCACTAAGCGGAAGCTCCTGTGTGCCGTAAGGGCGCCTGGGCTGAGTTAACTGTCAGGGTAACGTCTGTGGTATGTATTCAAAGGGCGGCGCACGGATTTTTTATTTGTATCTTTTCAGACAGAGGTGAGAATTCCTATGCTGACTCCGGATGAAAAATTTATGAAAGAAGCCATCCGGCAGGCGAAAAAAGCGGCGGCGCTGGAGGAAGTCCCCATCGGCTGCGTCATTGTCTCTCAGGGGAAAATCATTGCCAGGGGCTATAACCGGCGCAATACAGACAAAAATACGACCTCCCACGCGGAGATCAACGCCATCCGCAAAGCCAGCAAAAAACTGGGGGACTGGCGTCTGGAGGGATGTACCATCTATATTACCCTGGAGCCCTGTCAGATGTGCGCGGGAGCCATCGTACAGGCCAGGATTGACCGGGCGGTAATCGGCTGCAGAAATCCCAAGGCCGGTTGTGCCGGATCTGTTCTGAATCTTCTAGAGATGCCTCAGTTTAACCATCAGGTAGAACTCACCCAGGGAGTGTTGGAGGAAGAATGTTCCCTCATGCTGTCCCAGTTCTTTTCTTCCCTGAGGGAACGGAAAAAGGCAGAAAAAAAGAAGGCGAAATCAGTTGACGGTACTCCCGATCTGCCTTATAATCAATAAATGTGGTTTGGAACTGCCGTTGAAAGCGTTTAATCCTATGAAGCTTTTCAGCTGTCGCAGAACGTTCTTTACCCGAAAACCGAATCATCTTTAAATGGAGACGTATCGAAGCGGTCATAACGAGCTCGACTCGAAAACGAATGACCTTTTTGGAAGCTCACCTCTGAAAAACCTTGATTTTACGGGGTTTTTCAGCTATCATTGAAAAGTGAATATCCCTTAGTTCTCTCCATCAGTTCTCTCCTTTTTCCGAGGTGTTTTTGAGGGCTGATGTGAAGATAAATACACGGAGTGGT
>CALWMW010000023.1 GCA_944382085.1 uncultured Lachnospiraceae bacterium
CTACAAACTGTCATCGTATTAGTGATGAAGTAAGAGTAACATTAACTCTTCAACGCTTGGAAGGCGGGAGTTGGGTTTATGTTAATTCTGTAGGTCCGGTAAGCGCTTACAGTACTTATCGGGTATCTACGAGTGGTACTTTTTCAGTAACTGGCGGATACTATTACCGAGTATATGGTTCCCATGCGGCAGTAAAAGGAAGCACAGGAGAATCATGTACCAGCTACTCCGACGGCATCTGGATTCCGTAACCCGTAACTTACAAACAATTTTTCACAACAAAATCATGTCCCCTGCGTCGCAGAGAAGCAGGGAAAGGGAAACTGGCAACGGAAATAAGATAACTCCGGAAACGGAACTGCATACTGTGTTATCTTATTTCGCAAAGCGCGGCGCCTGAGAACAGAACGTGAAGGTTTCTGCCGGGGAGTTAGGGCCTCCCCGGCAGGAGGGCGCCGGATTTTAGAAGAAACAGGTTAATAAGGGAGATTTTTATGAAAACTAAATATTTTCGGTTTCTGTATCAGGGGTTGAACGGGTGCCTGATGCATAGGTGCGAGCTGGAGGATACGGCTGCGCAGGAGCGTTTTATTTTTATCTATCTGAGCGGAACAGACGAGACGGCGGATCAGAAGGATGTTGGTAATACGCTTTTTTTATGCCCGGAAACAGTAGATCTGGTCGTGGCCGGGGATACTTCCCCATCGGTACGGGCAGCTTTGGAGGAACTGCTGGGAAGGTCCAGGGTCCGGCTGCTGGCGGTGCCGGAGGCCGGAGCGGAAGAACTGCTTTCCGGAGAAAAGCAAGCGGAAGAGGTCGTCTGTATACCGGCGAAGGAGAGAATGAAAAAACAGGCGGCCGGATGGAACTTTTTCATAAAGTCTTATGAGCCGGGACGGCTGAGCGCGGCTCACGGCCCCAGGGAGGCGCTGGTCGGACAGACTTTTGAAGACTGCGTGATGCACGTGCATCCTCTGGATGGAGAGCAGTGGGAGAAGGAAGCCGGGGAACAGGACGGCTACGCATGGGCCATGGGGCGAACGCTGTATGAGGATTACGACGTATGCCGGCATCAGAGGCGAAGGGACGGCGAGCGGTATGTGGCCGGAAACCTGCTTCTGGGAAGGATCAGCGCCAGAGAGCATCTGGCTGAGATCCAAAAAGAGCTGGGCGAGTTCAGAAAAGAAATCCGGTTTGTTCTACTGCCTGGTCTTGGAAGGGAAGCGGACTGGGCGGATAAGCTCCTGGAAACGGAAAATAGAAGGGACAAACAGTATTGGATCGGGCTGGAGCCGGCCATGGAGGAGAAGACGGCAGCCCGGCTTGTCTTTCAAAGCCCGTACCAGATTCCGGTACTGGCAGGAGAGGGAAGAGGCCTTCGATGCGGCGGCTTCCTGAAATATAAAGAGTAAACCCATTCCTACAAAAGAGAAGACGCCGGAATTTCCCCAAAAGAAGTTCCGGTGATTTTTTTGGCTTTTTGGGGCGAGAAAATCCCATAGCCAGGATTCGGAAAAGTGTGTTATGATACATTTCAAAGAATGAAATCATCGTGAAAGGGGTAATGGGGATGAAGCTGATTTTTCTTGGAGCGACGCATGAAGTGACCGGGAGTTGCTTCCTTCTGGAGGTTTGCCAAAAAAATATTCTGGTGGACTGCGGAATGGAGCAGGGGCCGGATGTATTTGAAAACATGGAGCTTCCTGTCAAAGCGGAGAAGGTGGATATGGTACTGCTGACCCACGCCCATATGGACCACTCAGGAAAACTTCCCCTTCTCTATAAGAAGGGATTCCGGGGGCAGATTTTTGCCACTTCCGCCACGGCGGACCTGTGCGAGATTATGCTTCGCGACAGCGCCCACATCCAGATCTTTGAGGCGGAGTGGAAGAACCGAAAGGGAAAGAGAGCCGGTAAAGAAGAGATCCAGCCGCTGTACGATATGGCGGACGCGGAAGGGGCGCTCTCCTGCCTGGTACGCTGCTCCTATGACCGGGAGATCATCATTGCCGAGGGCGTGCGGATCCGGTTTACGGACGCCGGACATCTTCTGGGGTCTTCCTCCATTGAAGTGTGGATAAAGGAGGACGGTGTGGAAAAGAAGCTGGTTTTTTCCGGAGACATTGGAAATACGAGCCAGCCGCTGATCCGGGATCCGCAGTACTTAAAAGAAGCGGATTATGTGGTGATGGAGTCCACCTATGGGGACCGGAGCCACGAAAAGCCGGCGGATTATGCTCTGGCCCTGGCCCAGGTGCTGCAGAGAACCTTTGACCGGGGCGGGAATGTGGTGATTCCCTCCTTTGCCGTAGGCAGGACGCAGGAGATGCTGTACTTCATCCGACGAATTAAGCAGGAGAATCTGGTGACCGGACACGACAACTTTGAGGTATGGGTGGACAGTCCCCTGGCGATTGAAGCCACCAATATTTTCCGGGAGCATATGTGGAGCGATTTTGATAAGGAAGCGATGGAACTTCTGCAGAAAGGGGTTAACCCCATCGGCTTTACCGGGCTGAGGACTTCTGTCACCACCAACGATTCCAGGGCCATCAACGAAGACCTGAAGCCCAAGGTGATCATCTCCGCCAGCGGCATGTGCGAGGCGGGACGGATCCGGCACCACCTGAAGCACAACCTGTGGAGAAAGGAGTGTACCATTCTCTTTGTGGGCTACCAGGCGGTGGGGACGCTGGGAAGAGCCCTGCTGGAGGGCGCAAAAGAGGTTAAGCTTTTTGGAGAAGAGATCGACGTGCAGGCGGAGATCTGCCGGCTTCCCGGCATCAGCGGCCATGCGGACAACCAGGGACTGATCCGCTGGATTTCCAGCTTTGAGAAGAAGCCCCAGCAGGTGTTTGTCGTTCACGGGGAGGACGCGGTGTGCGATCTCTTCGCCGGAAGGCTTCAGGACGAGCTGGGACTGAAGGCCTGCGCGCCTTATTCCGGGAGCGAGTACGATCTGGCCAGGGGCGCTTTTATCCACCAGGCGGAACCGGTGAGAACTCAGAAGGAGGAGGCTCCTGCGGCCAAGGTTTCCAAAGTCTTTGCCAGACTGGTTGCCGCGGGCCAGCGCCTGGTGGGCGTGATCCGCAAAAACGAGGGCGGAGCCAACCAGGATCTGATCAAGTTTACCAGGGAAATCCACGATCTTTGCGACAAGTGGGACAGAACGGAGTAGAAGAGCGAGCGGAAAGCAACGTCAGGGGAGAGGCTATGCGCGATTTTGAAAAAGGGAACAGAAAAAGAGGGAAGGCAGCCCGGCGGCTTTTCGCGGGGGCTGCGGTCCTGCTTTTGCTTCTGGCCGGAGGCTGCGGCACCGTCGCAAAAGTGCGGTACCAGCTCTCCGGAAGAGGCGAGGCCGGCTGGGAGGAGGCGGCTGCGGAGGCCGGCATGGAAGTGGGCTTTGAGGAATACTACTATGAGAATCTGCCGGAGGCGCTCAGAGAACCGTACCGGGAGCTTTTTGTGAGGATGATGCGGTACGAGGATGCGGCGGAGATTTATTCGGAGCTTACCACGGAGGAATTCTGGCAGGTATACTATGGGCTCCTGGCGGATCATCCGGAAATTTTCTGGGTGGGGAAAAGCGTCCAGGTGAAGGAGTCCGGACTGACCGGACATGTGGTTTCCTACGAATTCGAGACGACCGTGCCGGCAGAGGAGCGGGACGCCATGAGAACGCGGCTGGAGGCCGCGGCGGACGCCTGTCTGGCGGGGATTTCCCAGGACGCCTCCGATTATGAGAAGATCCGGTACGTGTATGAGTATCTCATCCATACCACAGATTACCGGGAAGAGGGGGAGGATACCCAGAACATCCAGAGCGTCCTTCTGAACCATTCTTCCGTGTGCGCCGGATACTCCAAGGCCTTCCAGTACCTGCTTCACCGGATGGGGCTTTTCTGCACGTATCTTACCGGAACCATCCGGGACGGCGGGGATCACGGATGGAACCTGGTGCGCATCGACGGAACGTATTATTACGTGGATGTGACCTGGGGGGATCCGGTGTTTGCCAACCAGGTGGAGGGGCAGGAGAATACGGTGATGAATTACAATTACCTGTGCTGCACGGAGGAAGATCTTTTTAAAACCCATGTGCCGGACGGCAGCGTGCCATTGCCTGCCTGTACCGCGGACGACTACAATTACTACAAGCAAAACGGGATGTATTACGAAACCTTTGATTACGATACGATCTACCAGCGTTTCATGGAATCCGTATGGAACGGGGAGGACAGCATTGTCATGAAGTTCGGAAGCCGGGAGGCCTACGACGCGGCGGTGGGGGAGATCCTGGAAGGCGGGATCCTGGACGACGCGGGGCAGTACCTTATGGAGCAGAACGGAGTGAGCACCTGGAATTACCGGTATCAGACGGACGATACGTTTTATGTGTTTACGCTATATTGGAGATAGAGAAAGGGCGGGAGAAATTCCGCCCTGAAAAATTTTTTGAAAAAAAGTGCAAGGTTTTTTTTCCTTGCGTGTATAAGTATACGAAAGCCATTTTGCAGGCGGGAGAACGGGCTGGCCCGTGAGGCGGTCTGCGGAGAGGAGGTAAAGATGCCGGACCAGGATATTATTGAACTTCTGGAAGAACAGGATGAAAAAGCCATTGCCCTGATCGTGGAGCGGTATGAGAAGCTGATTCGATATATTTCCGTTACGATCCTTGGGGGCAGGGAGGAATCCGTCAAAGAGTGCATGAACGACGTGTATCTGAAGCTCTGGACCAACGGAGCCAGGTACGACTATGAGAAGGCGCTGTTTAAGACCTACCTGAAAGCCATCGCCCGGAATACAGCCCTGAACTATCTCAGGAAGCTGAAGCGGCTGGAAGAGCTGGAAGGCTTTGACGAATCGGACACCATTCAGTCTGAGTACATAGACTACACCCAGAATCTGGAGCAGAGAATGATCTTCCAGGAAGAGGTGGTGGCCCTTTCCAATATTCTGAAGGAACTGAAAAAGAAGGATAAGGAAATGGTGATCCGGCGGTTTTACTATCTCCAGAGTACGAGGCAGATCGCAGAGGCCATGGGGATGTCTGAGAACGCAGTGGACAGCAAGCTTTCAAGACTGAGAAAAAAACTGAAAAAGAAGTATGAGAAGGAGGTGGCGAGATGAGCCTTTTTAGCCCTTACAGACTGATGGATATTTTCAGCCTGATCGACCCGGCTCTGATTGAGGGAGACCTTCCGGAGAAGGATCCGGCTTTTTTAAGCATGACTTCCCAGGAGCACGTAAAATGGACCATTAGAAAAAGAATCGCTGTGGTGACCGGAATTGCCGCGGCAGGATCTCTGGCGATCGCCGGGATCGTCGCGTTTGCCGTAAAACGGCATGAAGCCGGAAAAGCAGCCTGAACAAAATAAAAAAAGAATGAGGAGAAAAAGAAAATGCTGGAAAAATTAATATCAATTATCGCGGAGCAGTTACACGTAGAGGAGACAGAGATTAAGCCGGAGACCGACTTCAAGGCAGATTTAAGCGCGGATTCCCTGGATCTGTTTGAGCTGGTGATGGCTCTTGAGGAAGAGTACAACGTAGAGATTCCCAACGAGGATCTGGAGCAGCTGACCACGGTAAACGCAGTGGTAGACTATCTGAAGAAAAAGGGGATCGAAGCGTAATGAAGACAGAGATCTGCAGCCTTCTGGGAATTGAGTATCCCATTTTTCAGGGAGGAATGGCCTGGGTGGCGGAGCACTCCCTGGCTTCCGCGGTATCCAACGCGGGGGGACTTGGAATCCTGGCGGCGGCCAACGCCCCGGTGGAAGTCGTACGGGAAGAGATCCGCAAGACAAGAGAATTAACGGATAAGCCCTTTGGCGTAAACATCATGCTGTTAAGCCCCTACGCCCAGGAAATCGCCAGACTGGTGATCGAAGAAAACGTGCCGGTGGTGACTACCGGAGCCGGAAACCCCGGCCCTTATATGGAAGACTGGAAAGCGGCCGGCATTAAAGTGATTCCGGTGGTGGCTTCCGTGGCTCTGGCCAAAAGAATGGAGCGGGCCGGCGCCGACGCGGTGATCGCGGAAGGATGCGAGTCCGGCGGGCACATTGGAGAAAATACGACTATGGTTCTGGTGCCTCAGATTGTGGACGCGGTCTCCGTGCCGGTGATTGCAGCCGGAGGCATCGGGGACGGAAGAGGTTTCGCTGCGGCCATGATGCTGGGAGCCAAGGGCGTTCAGATGGGAACCCGCTTCCTGGTGGCGAAGGAATGCGTGATCCATGAGAATTACAAGCAGCAGGTGCTGAAAGCCAAAGACATTGATTCCGCTGTGACGGGACGCACGACGGGGCATCCGGTGCGGACCCTCAGGAACCGTATGACCCGCACCTATCAGCAGATGGAGAAGGAGGGCAAAAGCTTTGAAGAGCTGGAAAGCCTCACCATCGGCTCTCTGAGAAAGGCCGTCGTAGAGGGAGACGTGGTAAACGGTTCCATGATGGCGGGCCAGATCGCCGGTATGGTGAAAAAGGAACAGACCTGCCGGGAGATGATAGAGGAAATCATGCAGGAGGCGGAAGCGCTCCTGGGAAACCGGTAACGTTCTTACAGCTGGAGGAAAGATAGATGGGCAAGACTGCGTTTGTATTTCCGGGACAGGGAACCCAGTACACCGGAATGGCAAAAGAATTTTATGAGACGTTTCCCGAAAGCCGGGAAGTTTTCCGTATGGCCTCGGAGGCCGCGGGATTTTCCATGGAGAAAATCTGCTTTGAGGACTGCGAGGAGTTAAACGAGACGAAATACACACAGCCGGCGCTGCTGACGGCGGCCTGCGCGATTCTAAAGGCGGTGGAAGCCCAGGGCATTTCCCCGGACCTTACGGCGGGGCTGAGCCTGGGAGAGTACTGCGCCCTGACAGCGGCGGGAAGCATTGCCTTTGAGGATGCGGTAAAGCTGGTATGCCAGAGAGGCATTTATATGGAAGAAGAGGTACCGGCAGGCGAGGGAGCCATGTCGGCGGTGATTACCAAAAAACCGGTTCCGGTGGAGGAAATCTGCCGGTCTGTGCCGGGTGTGGTAGGGGTCGCCAATTACAACTGTCCGGGGCAGCAGGTCATCTCCGGAGAAAAGGAAGCGGTGGAGCAGGCGGGCAAGGAGCTTCTGGAGGCGGGAGCGTCCAGAGTCGTTCCCCTTAAAGTCAGCGGACCGTTCCATTCCCCCATGCTGAAAGGAGCGGGGGAAAAGCTGAAGGAGGAGCTGGGAAAGATCGGCCTTTCCTCTCCGGAAATCCCCTTTGTCTCCAACGTAACGGCAGAAGAGGTAGAGCAGCCGGAGGAACTGAAGAACCTTCTGGCCAGACAGGTGTACTCTCCGGTGAAATGGCAGCAGAGCATCGAGCGCATGATTCAGGAGGGAACCGATACGTTTGTGGAGATCGGGCCTGGAACTACGCTGAGCAAATTTGTGAAGAAAATCGACCGCCATGTGAAGGTATACCATGTGGAAACGGTGGAAGACCTGGAAACTCTGAAAAAAGCAGTGAGCGCGGCGCCCATGGAGCAGGCGGCGGGCTGACAGCGGAGGATGAGCATATGTTGGAACATAAGACAGCCCTGGTAACCGGGGCAAGCCGGGGAATCGGGCGCGCCATCGCCCTGGCCCTGGCAGAGGACGGAGCGGACGTAGCGGTGAATTACAGCGGATCCGCGGAACAGGCCCAAGAAACGGTGCGCCAGATTCTAAAGATGGGAAGAAGAGCCATAGCCATTCAGGGCGACGTCTCGAAAGAAGAGGACTGTATCCGGATGTTCGCCCAGACAGAGGAAGCTCTGGGGCCTGTGAATATTCTGGTAAACAACGCGGGAATCACCAGGGACGGCCTGGCGGTACGCATGAGCGGCGAGGATTTTGAGAAGGTTCTGGACGTGAACCTGAAGGGCGCGTTTTACTGCATGAAGCTGGCGGCCAAAGGAATGATGAAGCAGAGATACGGAAGAATCATCAGCATTTCTTCGATTTCCGGGGTAAAAGGAAATCCCGGACAGATCAATTACTGCGCGGCGAAGGCCGGCATCATCGGCATGACCAAGTCCCTGGCCAGAGAGCTGGCGGGCGGGGGCATGACGGTAACCGCCATCGCCCATGGCGATCTTGCATCGGATCTGCCGGCGGGCCTGCCGGAGAAGGTGAAGGAGAGCGCTCTGGCCCAGATTCCTCTGGGGAGAATGGGAAAACCGGAGGACATCGCTTATGCAGCGGCCTTTCTGGCTTCTGACCGGGCCTCTTATCTGACCGGCCAGGTGCTCCTGGTTGACGGAGGTATGGGAATTTGAAAAAAAGAGTAGTAGTGACGGGAATGGGAGTGATCTCTCCCATTGGAAATACAGCGAAAGAGTTCTGGCAGAGTCTGAAGGAGAAAAAGGTGGGGATCGGCCCCATCACCCATTACGATGCCAGTGAAGATAAAGTAAAGCTGGCGGCGGAGGTTAAGGACTTTAATCCCAAGAATTACATGGATCCCAAGGCGGCCAGGAGAATGGAGCTGTTCAGCCAATACGCTGTGGCGGCGGCTTATGAAGCCATGGAAAACGCGGGCCTTGCCCTGGAGCAGGAGGACCGGACCCGGATCGGCGTGTCGGTAGGGTGCGGCATCGGAAGCCTGCAGCTGATGGAGCAGTCTCTGGAAAAGCGGTTTGTAAAAGGATACAAAAAAATGCCGCCGCTTTTTGTCCCCATGATGATTACCAATATGGCGGCAGGAAACGTGGCCATCCAGTTCGGGCTGGAAGGAACGTGCGTCAATGTGGTGACTGCCTGCGCCACCGGAACGCATTCCATTGGAGAAGCATTTAGGGCTATACAATGGGGGGATGCAGATGTTATGATAGCAGGGGGGACAGAGGCAGCCATCTGTCCTACGGGAATCGGAGGGTTCCACGCCCTTACCGCCGTGAGCACCTCAGAGGATCCTCTTCGGGCGTCCCTGCCCTTTGACAGGAACCGGAGCGGTTTTGTCATGGGAGAGGGAGCCGGAGTTGTGGTACTGGAATCTCTGGAACACGCCAAGGCCAGAGGCGCAAGGATTCTGGCGGAGGTAGGAGGGTTTGGCTCTACCTGCGACGCATATCACATCACTTCTCCCAGAGAGGACGGAAGCGGAGCGGCCAGGGCCATGCTGCTGGCGGCAGAGGAAGCGGGGCTTACCGGAAAAGAGATCCAGTATGTCAACGCCCACGGGACCGGAACCCATCACAACGATTTGTTTGAAACGAGAGCGATTAAGAAGGCTTTTGGAGAAGACGCGTATCAGATGAACATCAATTCCACGAAATCCATGACCGGCCATATGCTGGGAGCCGCAGGGGCCGTAGAGTTTATCGCCTGCGTGAAGACGGTGCAGGAGAACTACATTCATGCCACCGCAGGCTTTGAGGAAGCGGAGGAAGAGATGGATCTGAATTATACCAGGGAGGGCGTCAGCCGGGAAGTGACGGCGGCGATCTCCAATTCCCTGGGATTCGGCGGACACAACGGAAGCCTCCTGATAAAGAAATATACAGAATAGGAGTGATCAGATGCAGTTCGGCTTGGAAGAGATTCTGACCTTGATGGAAAAAATGGAGGAGACGGGCCTGTCCGGTTTCGTATACCGGGACCAGGATACGGAGATCCGGCTGAAGGGAAAGAAAGCGCCGACCCGGAAGAAGGCCTGCGCCAGAGAAACGGAAGGAAACCCTGCCGGAGCGAGCCCTGAAAAGGCTGGTGAGCCGGCCAGAGAAATCCTCTGCCCCATGGTAGGGACGTTCTATACCGCGCCCTCCCAGGAGGACGAGCCTTTTATCAGCGTGGGCGACACGGTGAAGAAGGGACAGGTCATTGGAATCGTGGAAGCCATGAAGCTGATGAACGAGATCCGTTCCGAATACAGCGGTGTGGTAGAAGAGATCCTGGTTCACAACGAGGAGCTGGTGGAGTACCAGCAGCCCCTGGTGCGGATCCGGGTGTAGGAGGTACGTATGCTGAATACAAAACAGATTATGGAAATTCTTCCTCACCGGGCGCCTTTTCTCCTGGTAGACCGGATCGATGAGCTGGAGCCGGGAAAACGGGCGGTTGGATGCAAGGCGGTTTCCTACAACGAGCCCTTCTTTCAGGGCCATTTTCCCCAGGAGCCGGTGATGCCGGGAGTGCTGATCTGCGAAGCCCTGGCTCAGGTAGGAGCGGTGGCGCTTCTCTCCCTGGAGGAATACAAAGGGAAGATCGCCCTTTTCGGAGGAATCCGTCAGGCCAGGTTCCGCCGCAAGGTGACGCCGGGAGACGTCCTCCGGCTGGAGACCGAGCTGGTTAAGATCAAGGGGCCGGTGGGCATCGGAAAAGCCGCGGCCTACTGCAATGGAGAACTCTGCACAGAAGCGGAGCTGACCTTTATGATCCAGTAAAGGGGAGGACGGTATGTATCGGAAAATATTAGTGGCAAATCGGGGCGAGATCGCGGTGCGCGTCATCCGGGCCTGCCGGGAGATGGGGATCGCCACCGTGGGGATCTGCTCCATGGCGGACCGGGAAGCGCTGCACGCCCAGCTCGCGGATACGTGCATCTGCATCGGGACGGAACAGGCGGCGGACAGCTATCTCAACGGAGAGAGGATTCTGAGCGCGGCGCTGGCTTCCGGAGCGGAGGCGATTCATCCCGGATACGGTTTTCTGTCTGAAAACGCGGCTTTTGCCCGGATGTGCGAAAAATGCGGCATTGATTTTATCGGACCATCCCCGGAGAGCATGGAGGCCATGGGAGACAAAGCTTCCGCCAGAAAGATTATGGAGGATGCTGGGATCCCGGTGATTCCCGGCATGGAAGGGACGGTCCAGGAGGCGGACGAGGCCATCCGCATCGCGGACCGCATCGGATACCCGATTATGATCAAAGCTTCCGCCGGAGGCGGGGGAAAGGGGATGCGGATTGTGGAGCGCCGGGAAGAATTTCCGGAGCAGTTCGCCGCGGCCCAGCAGGAGACCGAGAAGGCCTTCGGAGATCGGAGAATGTATCTGGAGCGATTTGTGCGCGGCGCGAGGCATGTAGAGGTGCAGATCCTGGCGGACCGGCATGGAAACACCATCCATCTGGGAGAACGGGACTGCTCCATCCAGAGACGCCACCAGAAGCTCATCGAGGAGACTCCGGCGCCTTTCCTGCCGGACGAGCTGCGCGGCCGTATGGGAGAGACGGCGGTGCAGGCGGCGAAAGCGGCTCACTATTACAGCGCCGGAACGGTAGAATTTCTTCTGGATGAAAACCAGAACTTTTATTTTATGGAAATGAACACCCGGATCCAGGTGGAACACCCGGTGACGGAGATGGTGACGGGAACGGATCTGGTAAAAGAGATGATCCGGATTTCGGCAGGAGAGAAACTTTCCCTCAGCCAGGAGGAGGTTTCCTTCCGGGGACACGCCATCGAGTGCCGGATCAGCGCCGAGGATCCCAGCCGGGGATTTATTCCCAGCGCCGGCAGGGTGACGCAGCTGTATGTGCCGGGAGGAAACGGCGTGCGGATTGATTCCTGCCTGTATCAGGGATGCCAGATTCCGCCGTACTATGATTCGATGATTGGAAAAGTAATCGTCCAGGGCCGGGACCGCGAGGAAGCGATTCAGAAGATGAGAAGCGTCCTGGGTGAATTTATAATAGAAGGAATCCATACGAACCTGGAGCTTCAGTATTGGATTCTTCAGGAAGAGGCCTTTGAGCGCGGGGACGCCCAGACGGTGAACCGCAAACTGATGCAGGGCCGGACGGAGGAAGAGGAACAGGATGCTGAGAGAACAGTTTAAAAGAACCGTGGAAGAGCCGCAGTCCTATAAGATCAGACCCAAGAAAGTGCCGGACGGATTGTTCCGCATCTGCGATGCCTGCGGAAAGATTGTATTTGAGGAAGAGGTTATTGAAAATCTGTACTGCTGCCCCAAATGCGGGGCGCACTTCCGCATTGATCCCTGGAAGCGGATCCGCATGGTGGCGGACCGGGATTCTTTTCAGGAATGGGACGAAGACCTTATCGGCGAGAATCCCCTGGACTTTCCGGATTACGAAGAGAAGCTGGAGAGCGTCCGGGAAAAAACAGGACTGAAAGAGGCGGTGGTGACGGGCTGCGCTACCATCCGCGGAATGAAGACGGCTCTGGGCGTTATGGCGTCCGGGTTCCTCATGGGCAGCATGGGTACTGCGGTAGGAGAAAAGATCACCCGGATGATCGAACGGGCCACAAAAGAAAGATTACCCATCGTTCTGTTCTGCTGTTCCGGAGGCGCCAGAATGCAGGAGGGAATTCTCTCTCTGATGCAGATGGCAAAAACCGCCCAGGCGTTAAAGCGTCACGATGAGGCCGGGCTTCTCTACGTTCCGGTTCTTACAGATCCCACCACAGGCGGCGTGACCGCCAGCTTTGCCATGCTTGGAGACGTCATCCTGGCGGAGCCGGGAGCCCTGATTGGTTTTGCCGGTTCCAGGGTAATTGAAAAGACCATCGGGCAGAAGCTGCCGGAGGGCTTCCAGAGCGCGGAATTTCTCTGCCGCCATGGTTTTGTGGACCGGATTGTAAAGCGGGGCCAGCTTCGCAGAACCCTGGCGACGCTGATTCAAAGCTCCGCGCCGGCCGGACGCAGATAAGCGGGAGGACAGGACATGATTGTAAAACAGACGATATCGGCCTGGGAGCGGGTGCAGCTCGCCAGAGGGAAGAACCGCCCCCACGCCATGGATTATATCAGCAATATTTTTGACAGCTTCATGGAGCTGCGCGGAGACCGGGTCTACGGGGACGACCGGGCGGTGATCGGAGGCATCGCCTCCATCGGAAAGCAGTACGTTACGGTCATCGGACAGCAGAAGGGAAGGAGCCTGAAGGAAAACCAGCACCGGAACTTCGGCATGACCAACCCGGAGGGATACCGGAAAGCCCTGCGGCTCATCCGCCAGGCGGAGAAATTTCACCGCCCGGTGATCCTCTTTGTGGATACGCCCGGCGCCTTCTGCGGCGTAGAAGCGGAAGAGCGGGGAGAAGGGGAAGCCATTGCCCGGAATCTTTTCGAGCTCTCCGGCATCCGGGTTCCGATCCTTTCCGTTGTCATCGGGGAGGGGGGCTCCGGCGGAGCCCTGGCGCTTGCTATGGCAAATGAAGTGTGGATGATGGAAAACGCGGTCTATTCCATCCTTTCCCCGGAGGGCTTCGCGGCCATCCTCTGGAAGGACGGAACCAGAACCGCAGAAGCGGCCAAGGTGATGAAGATCACGGCGCAGGATCTGAAAGATCTGGGCGTGATTGAGAAAATCATTCCGGAGTCCTTCCCCGCGGATAAAGATTATATGCAGGATCTCTCAGAAAAGCTCAGAGGAGAAATCCTGGATTTCCTTCACCGGTATCAGGGGAAAACAGGGGAAAAGATTACTGAAGAGCGGTATCGCCGGTTCCGGAAGTTCGGGACGCCGGGAGAGACAGGAAAGGGTTTTTGATCCTGATAAACAGGAAAGAGACTGTTTCACAGAAGTTTGAATTCTGTAAAACAGTCTTTTTTATATAAATTTTATTGCAAAAACAGAAAAAGCAATATATTATATATAGAAAGACTCATAGGATAGAAAATAGAATATATTTGCCAAGGCAGCCGAGGGACGTGCTCTCACCTGATTCCGAGTCCTTGCGGAAGGTGGTGATTATTATGAGTACATATGAAGAATTAAGCCTGATCATAAGTATTGCTTTGCTGATCATTGCCATTCTTAATTTTACGCATAAGAAATAGCCGTCCTGCACTCTGCAAAAGAAGGACGACTATTTCTTACTTCCAGTTTTGCCGGGGCGGGTGACCTGCGCTCACCCATCGGCTGTCCTGTTAAATCTATTATAGATCTGAATGCGTATTATGTCAACGAAAACC
>CALWMW010000024.1 GCA_944382085.1 uncultured Lachnospiraceae bacterium
TCCCATGCTGTTCGGGCTGGCCAATTATTTTGTGGTAAAGTTTCGCTCTTCCCCTATGGTTCCCTGGGATTTTTACTCCGTGGGAACGGCGGCTTCGGTAGCGGACCACTATACGTTTACCATTGAATGGAAGACCGCGTTTGTGCTGGCCGGATTTCTCTGGCTCATGCTTTGGGCTTCCAAGGCGGGAAGCCGGATACGAAGAAAAGCGGTGCGGATTCCGGGGGTGTGCGCGGCTCTGGCGCTTCTTTTCTGTTACGTGAGCGGGATTCAGCAGGAGAAGGTTCAGGATTTTTTCGGAATGGATCAAACCCTGTTTACCATGAACGTCCTGTACCGGAACAATGGAATCGCGGCGTCGTTTCTTGGAAATCTGAGGTATCTGAGGATTGAGGAACCGGAAGGATATTCTCCGGAAAAAGTAAAGGAGGAAGCTGCGTATGTGGAAGAAGAAAGAAAGTCCCATGAAGAGACGGATCCGGAAGACCAGGGAGCTTCTTTGGAAAAAGAGACGGAGCGTTCAGAAAACGTGGAAGCGTATCCGAACATTGTTGTCATTGTGGACGAGGCTTTTTCCGATCTTTCCGTCTATGGCGAACTTTCTACGAACCAGGAAGTAATGCCTTTCTTCCAAAGCCTTCAGGAGGAGGCGGTAGGAGGGAACCTGTATGTTTCCGTGAAGGGAGGAAATACTGCCAATACCGAGTATGAATTCCTTACGGGAGATACCATGGCGTTTCTTCCTTCCGGGAGCGTCCCCTATCAGCAGTATATTAAAGAGGAAATGCCGACCCTTACCGGTTATCTGAAGAATCTCGGATATTCCGCCACGGCGATTCATCCTTATCTTGCTTCCGGTTGGGATCGGGATGAAGTCTACGAATGGTTCGGCTTCGACCGCTTTCTGAGCAGCAGCGATTTTATGGATCCCCTTCGCCTTAGGGGATACGTCAGCGACCTCTCGGCCTTTGAAAAAATCGTGGAGGAATTTGAGAGAAAGAAAGAGGGAGAACCGCTTTTCGTTTACGAGGTGACGATGCAGAACCATGGAGGCTACAGCTCTCCCTCACCGGATTTTGACACCTACATTGAGCTGGACACTGCGGAACAGGGAACGTCCGTTGAAGCTACCGAGAAATACCTGACGCTGATGAATCACACAGACCGGGCGCTGGAAAAGCTGGTCCAGTACTTCAGCGAACAGGAAGAGCCGGTGATTCTCCTTCTGTTCGGGGATCATCAGCCCTCCGATTATATTACCAATACCGTGCGGCGAATTACCGGCAATGCGGACGAAGGCGGGCTGGAGGACGTCCTGCTGGGATATCAGGTTCCCTTTGTCATCTGGAGCAATTACGGCCTGGAGCATAAAACGTATCCTGCGGTGAGCGTGAATTACCTAAGCAGCATTCTTCTGGAATGCGCCGACGTTCCCCTCACCGGGTATCAGTGGTTTTTGAAGGAACGGATGGAGCAGCTTCCCGTTGTCAGCGCAATTTCCTATATGGACGGGCAGGGAACGTTCCAGGAATACGGAGCGGAAGACGGGGAGGCAAGGGAACTTCTGAACCAGTACCGGATTTTTCAGTATAATCATCTGTTTGACACGGAGAACCGGGTGGACTCCTTTTTCGGGGGATGAATAAAGATAAATGATAAAGAATAATTATTGACAGGAAGAACGGAAACCTGTATAGTGTGAGCCAAGGAGGAAGGATGATTTATGAAAAAGCCATTTGTGACCAAAGAAAAACTGGAGGAGATTGCAGACGTCTATCCGACGCCGTTCTATCTGTATGACGAGAAAGGCATCCGGGACAACGCCAGGGAGCTTTACGAAGCTTTTTCCTGGAATCCCGGTTTCAAAGAGTATTTTGCGGTCAAAGCTACGCCGAATCCTTTCCTGATTCAGCTTCTTAGAGAATTCGGCTGCGGGACGGACTGTTCTTCCATGACCGAACTGATGCTTTCCGAGGCTTTGGGGATCCGGGGAGAGGATATCATGTTTTCTTCCAACGATACGCCCCTGGAGGAGTTCAAAAAAGCGGCGCAGCTTGGCGGGATAATCAATCTGGATGACATCACCCATATTGCCAAGGTGGAAGAGGCCGTGGGATATCTGCCGGAGACCATGTCCTGCAGATACAACCCCGGAGGGCTGTTTAAGATCAGCAACGATATTATGGACAACCCCGGCGACGCGAAATACGGGATGACGCGGGAGCAGATCGGGGAGGCGTTTGGGATCATGAAAGACAAGGGCGTGAAGCGGTTCGGGATTCACGCGTTCCTGGCCAGCAATACCGTGACCAACGATTACTATCCTCTTCTGGCAAAGGTTCTTTTCGAGCTTGCCGTTCAGCTGAAGGAGGAAACCGGGGCAGACATCCGTTTCATCAACCTTTCCGGGGGCATTGGAATTCCTTACCGTCCGGACCAGCAGAAAAACGACATCCGCAAGATCGCGTCCGGCGTGAAAAAAGCCTACGAAGAGATCCTGGTTCCCGCGGGAATGGGAGACGTGGCGCTGTATACGGAGCTGGGAAGATACATGCTGGGGCCCTACGGCTGCCTTGTCACCAGAGCGGTAAACGAAAAGCATACGTATAAAGAGTACATCGGAGTGGACGCCTGCGCCGTAAATCTCATGCGTCCCGCCATGTATGGAGCCTATCACCATATCACCGTTATGGGAAAGGAGAACGCTCCCTGCGACCATACGTACGATGTGACCGGTTCCCTGTGCGAGAACAACGATAAGTTTGCCATTGACCGCAGCCTGCCTGAGATTGAGATGGGGGATCTCCTTGTGATCCACGATACAGGCGCTCACGGATATTCCATGGGATACAATTACAATGGGAAGCTGAAAAGCGCGGAGATCCTTCTGAAAGAGGACGGATCGTTTCAGCTGATCCGCCGGGCCGAGACGCCCAGAGATTATTTTGCCACATTTGATTTTTGTGACATACTGAAAAAGATAACGGATTAATGCTTGCATTGGCCGGAGAGATATGGTAAGATACCATAAGCGTCAGAATTTGGGACGTGCGCATCAGCCGCTGTGGCGGAATTGGCAGACGCACTTGACTCAAAATCAAGCGGGTAATACCGTGCCGGTTCGAGTCCGGCCAGCGGCAGTTGGAAAGCTCTTTAACATCGGTTAGAGAGCTTTTTTGCTCGATTATGGAAGAACCGTGGACAGGGAGGGGCTTATGGTTCGCTACAGTGTCATTACAGAAAAGAATCCAAGGGAAATTGTGCTTTTAAGAGGCAGCGGATGCAGATGGAAGAAATGCAGGTTCTGCGATTATCATCTGGATTTTTCCAAAGATGAGGAAGCCAATTACCGTCTGAATCAGGAAGCGCTCTCGAACGTGACGGGAGCGTACCACAGCCTTGAGGTCATTAATTCCGGAAGTTTCTGCGAACTGGACGACGGGACGATGGACGCGATCGAAACGGTATGCAGGGAGAAAAAGATAGACGTGCTGCGCTTTGAATCTCACTGGATGTACCGGAAGAAGATTCCGCTTCTGAAAGAGCGGTTCGCAGGATCGGGAATTCAGGTAAAGATTAAAATGGGGGTAGAGACCTTTGACGAGACGTTTCGGGAAGAAACGATGGAGAAGGGAATGAAGGGCGTCGCTCCGGAAGAAATTGCCCGGTATGCCCAGGAGGTCTGCCTGCTGTTCGGATTTTCCGGACAGACGGAAGAGACGATGGAGCGGGATATCCGCACAGGTCTTGCGCATTTTGAAAGAATCTGCGTCAACCTTATGAATCCCAATACCGCGCCGCTCCAGCCGGACCAGGAGGTGATCCGGCTGTTTCAAAGCCGCGTCTATCCCAGATACAGGGAAAATCCAAGGGTCGATATTCTGGTGGAGAATACGGAGTTCGGCGTAGGGTAACGCTTTATTTCTGCTTATAGACCGGGTCGGCAGGATAGCCGCCCCGCAGCTTCTGCATGCCGCGCTGAAGGGCGTCCTTGGAGGTTTTCCAGTCCGCGTCCTTGTTGCGGTAGTCAAATTTGTCGATGAGCCAGGTTATGTCTTCGTGCACTCTGGCCAGATTTTCCTCCATGAGGCGGAAGGCCTCCTTAGCGAATTCTTCATACTGGCTCTGATTCAGACGGCGGGAAGCCGCGTCGATCAGGATGCCGAAATGATGAAGGCAGAAGCCTTTTCCCTGGAAGATTTTCCGGCGGAATTCTTCGTCTTTTTCATAAACAAAGAAGAAGGTATCCACATAGCGCTGGAAGGTCTCTTCCAGGTTCTGGCAGATGTAGCAGGAGCAGTCTTTTTTCTCGCACCAGGCGCTGACCGGATCCTTCTGGGAGGCGGGCCGGATTTTTTCAAACAGGCTTTTTCTGGAATGCACCGCCTGATTGGAGCGAAAGACCTCTTTCATTTCTTTCATCAGCTTCTCGTAATGGGTTTTCAGGATCAGGGAATTCCCCAGGGTATTTCCGTAATCAAACATTTTCTTCATGTGTTCCCGGCAGAATCCCGCGGCGTCTGTTTTTTCGCGAATGTCGCTCTCCATATAGGAAGAGCTGCTTCCCAGAACAAAGTCCAGGAGATCCTGTTCCAGCTTTCGCTCAATAAAACAGAAAGGGCATTCGTCCTTTGCGTTTACCGCATCGTTTAACGGTATAGTATACAGCTTCTCTTTCATAGCCAGCTTCCTTTCTCTGTCCGTCCCGGCGCGGGGCGTTTTTTTTATTGTATCAGATCTTTCCGGAAAAAAACAGGTACCGAAAGAAAGCAGTTGCCAGTTTTGGTATTAAGCTATAAAATAAGTGAAACAGGAGGGACTTATGAACTGTACGGATGCTAGAAGGATGATTACCCCCTATGTAAAGCATGAACTGAACGACCGGGATACGGAACAGTTCCTGAACCATGTGGAGCACTGCAAGGACTGCATGGAGGAGCTGGACATCTGCTTTACCATGTACCGGGCGCTGGAGCTTCTGGAATGCGGGAATCATCAGGAATATAATTTTACCAAATTGTTAAAGGAAAATATACGGGAGACCAGAAGGAGGATCTTTGGAAGAAAGGTGTTCCGGCTGATTCATCTGTCTTTTGTTTTTCTGGCGGAGCTGCTTCTGATCCTGACCGTGATCACCGGATTTGAGATGCGCAGGGGAGAACTGGAGCACAACGTTTTTGAGCGGGCGATTCTTATGTTCCGACGTCCCGCAGGACTCAGAGAGGGAGAAGAAACGGAAAAGCAGACGGAAAAGGGAACGGAAAAGGCTACGGAAGAAGCTACAGAGGAAGCTGCAGAAGAAGATACCGAAGGAAACACAGAAGGAGATACCGAAGAATCCGCAGAGCAGGAGTCGGAAGAGGAGATTCTAAGACTGTGAGGACGGAAGAAGCCGCGCTTTGGCGGCAGAATGTTTGAGAAAGAAGAGGCAGAGAGATGGCAGCAGAAAATAAAATCGTCTTAATTGACGGACACAGTATTCTAAACAGAGCGTATTACGGGATTCCGGTGCTCACCAACAGCCAGGGGCTTCATACCAACGCGGTATACGGATTTCTTAATATTATGTTCAAGGTTCTGGATGAGGAACAGGCCGGTTACCTGGCGGTGGCCTTTGATTTAAAGGCGCCGACCTTCCGCCACAAAATGTATGAGGCGTACAAAGGAACCAGAAAGCCCATGCCCCAGGAGCTGCAGGAGCAGGTGCCGGTGATGAAGGAAATGCTGCGCGCGATGGAGGTTCCGATCATGGAACTGGAGGGATTCGAGGCGGACGATATTCTGGGGACGGTGGCCAGGCAGATGCAGAAAGACGGCATGGAGGTGTCGATCCTCTCCGGAGACCGGGATCTGCTTCAGCTGGCTACGGACCGGATTCAGATCCGGATCCCCAAGACGAAGGCCGGAGGAACGGAGATTGAGAATTATTTTGCCGAAGATGTGAGAAAACGGTATCAGGTCACGCCCAGGCAGTTCCTGGATGTAAAAGCTCTCATGGGAGACGCTTCGGACAACATTCCGGGAGTGCCGGGAATCGGAGAGAAAACGGCTACCCGACTGATCGCGCAGTACGGCTCCCTGGAGGAGGTCTGCGCCCATGTGGAGGAGATCGCCCAGGCCAAGCCGAGAGAAGCGCTGAAGAATCATCAGGACCTGGCCTGGATGAGCTGGAAGCTTGCGAAGATTGATACGCAGGCGCCTTACATTCTGAAAAAGGAAGAGGCCAGAATCGGCACCCTGGCGACCAGTCAGGCCAGAGAGCTTCTTAGGCGTCTGGAATTTAAGAATCTGCTGAGCCGATTTGAGGCGCAGGAAGGGGAGAAGCCTTCTTCCCGGCTTTTCTCCTACCGGATTGTGACGAAACAGGAGGAGGCGGCGTCTGTTTTTTCCCAGGCGGAGGGTAAGGAGGCGGCCTTCTGGATCGCCGGAGAAGAAGGAGAGCTTTTGGGGGCCGCTTTGTGTTTTGACCCAGAAGAAGTGTGGTACTTTGAACCGGGAGAGCGTCTGGAACGGGACTACCTGGAGAAAGGCCTGGCCAAGCTTGCGGAGCGCGCGCCCTGTTTCGCCACGCTGCATCTGAAAGAGCAGCTGGATTTTCTTCCGCTTAGAGAAGCGGACAGAGGACGCCTGTTCGACGGAGCGGTGGCGGCTTATCTGGTGAATCCCCTGAAGGAATATTACGGCTGCGACGATATCGCCAGAGAATACCTGGAGGAAATCCTGCCGGCGAAAAGCGAGCTTTTGGGGAAGGAAAGCCTGAAAGCGGCAAGGCAGAACGTAAGGGAAGCCTACCTGGAATACGTCTGCCGGCACGGCTGGGTGATGCTCAAAGCGCTTGAGAGCATGAGGAGCCGCCTTAGAGAAACGGGCATGGACCGGCTGTTTGAAGAGATTGAGATGCCGCTTCTTTTCGTTCTCTACGAGATGGAAAAGGAAGGGATCGCTGTGGAAGCCGGCCAGCTGAAGGAATACGGAGAACAGCTTTCCGGAAGAATTTCCCAGCTGGAGCGAAAGATCTGGGAGGCGGCGGGAGAGCAGTGTAATATCAATTCCCCAAAACAGCTGGGGACGGTTCTTTTTGAAAAACTCAGACTCCCACACGGGAAAAAAACAAAGACCGGGTATTCCACGGCCGCGGACGTCCTGGAAGGACTGGCGGGGGAGTATCCCATCGTATCGGAGATTCTGGAATACCGGCAGCTTACGAAGCTCAAGTCCACCTACGCGGACGGGCTGGCAGCCTATATTTCCCCGGATGGAAGGATTCACGGAACCTTTAACCAGACGGTTACCGCTACGGGACGATTAAGCAGTACAGAACCGAACCTGCAGAACATCCCGATCCGGATGGAGCTGGGAAGGCTGATCCGGAAAGTGTTCGTCCCTAAGGAAGGGTATCTCTTTGCCGACGCGGACTATTCTCAGATCGAGCTGCGGGTCCTGGCGCATTTTTCCGACGACGAGAATCTGATCGGCGCATACCGGGACGCGCGGGATATCCACAGGATTACGGCTTCCCAGGTGTTTCATGTTCCGGAAGAAGAAGTGACGCCGCTCCTGAGACGGAACGCCAAGGCGGTGAATTTCGGGATTGTCTACGGCATCAGTTCCTTTGGACTCAGCCAGGATCTGAGCATCACCAGAAAGGAAGCCCAGGAATACATCGAACAGTATTTTAAAACGTATCCCGGAGTGAAGAAGTTTCTGGATCAGACGGTGGAGGACGCAAAGCGGGACGGCTATGTGACGACTCTGTATGGAAGGCGCAGGCCCGTTCCGGAGCTGAAGTCATCCAACTTTATGCAGCGCTCCTTCGGAGAGCGGGTCGCCATGAATTCCCCGATTCAGGGGACGGCGGCGGATATTATCAAGATCGCCATGCTGCGGGTCAGCAGAGCGTTAAAGGAACGGAACTTAAAATCAAAACTGATCCTTCAGGTACACGACGAGCTTCTGGTGGAGACGGCAGCAGAAGAAGAAGAGGAAGTAAAGGCAATCCTCCGGGAGGAAATGCAGAACGCGGCCAGCCTGAAGGTGAAGCTGGAGGTAGATCTCCATACCGGAAGAAACTGGTATGAGGCAAAATAAGGGTATAAGGGATGAAGGTACTTGGAATTACGGGCGGAGTAGGCGCCGGCAAAAGCACGGTTCTTGCGTATCTGGAGGAACGCTATGGAGCGAAGGTGATCCAGGCGGATCTGACCGCCAGGCGGCTGCAGGAGCCGGGAGAGGTCTGCTATGATAAAATTGTGGAGGCTTTCGGAAAGGAGATCCTGTCGGAGGACGGAAGCCTGAACCGGAAAGAACTGGCGCGGATGGTTTTTTCGGATTCCAGGAAACTGGAAACGCTGAACCGGCTGGTGCATCCCTACGTCAAAGAAGAGATTCAAAGGGAAATCCGGGAAGAGCGAAAGCGGGGAACGGCTCCTTTCATCGCCCTGGAGGCGGCGCTCCTTCTGGAGGACCATTATGAGACCGTATGCGATGAAATCTGGTATATTTACGCGGATCCGGAGACGAGAGCCCGGAGGCTGGAAGAGAGCAGGGGCTATACGCCTAAGAAAATCCGGGATATGATGGCGAACCAGCTTACGGAAGCGCAGTATCGGGAAAAATGTAATTTTGCCATTGACAACAGCGGGAATTTTGTGGAAAATACGTATGAACAAATTGACAAAGGACTGAAAGAACATGGATTTTTGTAGTATTGCCAGCGGCAGCAGCGGAAACTGCATGTTTGCCGGAACCGACCGCACCGGGATTCTGATCGACGCCGGTATCAGCGGCAAAAGAATCACGGACGGGCTGCATGCCATTGACCGGAAACCGGAAGAACTGGATGCCATACTGGTCACCCATGAACATATCGATCACATAAAAGGACTGGGCGTCCTGGCGAGAAAATACGGAATACCCGTGTATTCCTCCCCTGGGACGATCCGCGCCATGCTGGAAGGGCAGATGCTGGGGAAAGTGGACGCGTCTCTCTTTCATTCGGTGCAGGCGGATGAGAGCTTTTCGGTAAAAGACATGGAAATCCATCCCTTCCGGGTTTCCCATGACGCGGCGGAACCGTTTGCCTACCGGGTGGAGCACCAGGAGAAATCCATAGCGGTGGCTACGGACCTTGGCTATTACGACGACTACATTGTGGAGAATTTAAAAGGGCTGGACGCGGTGCTGATCGAATCCAACCATGATGTAAATATGCTGCAGGTAGGCGGTTACCCCTACTATCTGAAGCAGAGGATCCTTGGAAAAAAAGGGCATCTCTCCAATGACAATGCCGGAAGGCTTCTGGGCGAGATCCTGCACGACAATCTGAAGTCGGTTTTCCTGGGGCATCTGAGCAAAGAGAACAATTACGAAGCGCTGGCTTTTGCCACCGTATGCGCGGAAATCACGCAGGGAGACAACCCGTTTAAGGCGGAAGATTTCCCCATCGCCATCGCGAAGCGGGAAGAACCTTCCGCGCTGCTGGCAGTATAGAAGAAATCAGGAGGACGAAATGAAAAAAACCATCATTACGGTAGTAGGCAGAGACGCAGTAGGGATCATTGCCAGAGTATGCACGTATCTCGCGGAAAGCCAGGTGAACATTCTGGACATCTCCCAGACCATTGTGCAGGGATACTTTAATATGATGATGATCGCGGACGCGGGGAAATCCCCCAAGAGCAACGTGCAGATCGCGGAAGAGCTGGACGCCCTGGGAAAAGAGATCGGGGTCGTGATCCGGTGCCAGCACGAGGACATTTTTAATATGATGCATCGGATCTGACAAGGAGTAGATATGATAAACATTTTAGAGGTAAATGAGACAAATAAAATGATCACCCAGGAAAACCTGGATGTGCGCACCATCACCCTGGGCATCAGCCTCCTTGACTGTGCCGATGACCGGCTGGAGGAACTGAACCGGAAGATTTACGATAAGATTACCAGGGCGGCGGAGCGTCTGGTTTCCACCGGGGAAGAGATTGAAAAAGAGTACGGAATTCCCATTGTGAACAAGAGGATTTCGATTACGCCGGTTTCCCTGGTGGGGGGAGCGGCGTGCTCCGGCCCGGAGGATTTTGTCACGGTGGCCCATACCCTGGACCGGGCCGCCAAAGAAGTGGGGGTTAATTTCCTGGGAGGATATTCCGCGCTGGTATCCAAAGGAATGACCAGGGCGGACGAGAACCTGATCCGTTCGATTCCCCAGGCCCTTTCGGAGACTTCCTACGTATGCAGCTCCGTAAATGTAGGCTCCACCAAATGCGGCATAGATATGGACGCGGTTCGGCTGCTGGGGGAGATTATCCTGGATACCGCAAACCGCACGAAGGAGCAGGATTCCCTGGGATGCGCCAAGCTTGTGGTATTCTGCAACGCACCGGACGACAATCCGTTTATGGCCGGAGCGTTTCATGGGGTGACAGAGGGGGATGCGGTGATCAACGTGGGCGTCAGCGGTCCCGGCGTGGTGAAGCACGCCCTTGCCCAGGTGCGGGGGGCGGATTTTGAGACGCTTTGCGAGACGATAAAAAAGACGGCGTTTAAGGTGACAAGAGTAGGGCAGCTTGTGGCGCAGGAAGCCTCCAGAAGGCTTGGCGTGCCCTTCGGTATTGTGGACCTTTCTCTGGCGCCGACGCCAGCCATTGGAGACAGCGTGGCGGATATTCTCTGTGAAATCGGACTGGAATACGCGGGGGCGCCCGGAACGACGGCGGCGCTCGCGCTCTTAAACGACCAGGTCAAGAAAGGCGGAGTAATGGCTTCCTCCTACGTGGGAGGATTAAGCGGAGCCTTTATTCCGGTGAGCGAGGACCAGGGAATGATCAACGCGGTTCTGGCCAACGCCCTGACCTTGGAAAAACTGGAAGCCATGACCTGCGTCTGCTCTGTGGGGCTGGACATGATCGCCGTTCCCGGAGACACGAAAGCCTCCACGCTTTCCGGTATTATTGCGGACGAGATGGCCATTGGAATGATCAATCAGAAAACAACGGCGGTGCGCATCATCCCGGTGATCGGGAAAGGCGTGGGAGAGACCGTAGAGTTCGGAGGCCTTTTGGGCTACGCTCCGATTATGCCGGTAAATCCCTATTCCTGCGAAGCGTTTATCAGCCGGAAAGGGAGAATACCGGCTCCCATCCACAGTTTTAAAAACTAAGGAATCACCACGGGACTGCTTTCATATTCCGTGCGAAAAGGAAGAGAATGCTTTCCGGACCGGATGCTTTGGTACAGATGCGAAGCAAAGAGGTCCTGGGAAAGCATTTTTTTTCCGGAATCGCCAAGAGCGTCGGAGGCGGCGGAGAGCCTGGAAAGCAGGGGAACGCGGCCTTTTTCTTTTATGGCGTGGAGAAGCGGGGCGGCGCTTTTGCGAAAGCCCAGGATTCTGGCATAGAAAACGGTTCCCTCCGCAAGGAAACGTTCCATGTCTTCCTGGGAGAGCTCCAGAAGGACGTGCAGCAGGGCGCGCCGGATCCGGGCTTCTGTTATCTGCTTTGTTTTCAGAAGAGCCAGGATTTCCTGCCAGGACTTTCCCATGCACAGAAACCGCAGACGGCGGATCCGGCGGTTCAGGTCTAAGGAGACGTCCTGATATCCGGAAAAGTCAGAGACCGAGAGAAGCTTCTGATAGAGATACCAGCGCAGATCCTCCGGGAAAAGCGGGTGGGCGGCTGCTTTTTCCCAGGTTTCCAGGCAGGCGGAAGGAACATAGGAACGGATAAGAGGAGACAGGCCGGATGAGGCCGTCTCTTTTTTTAACGCGCGCCGCAAAGCGGTGGCCGAGCAGTAGGAGCCGGCCAAAACCGGTTCATGGTAGGAACTGCCCTTTCTTGGCAGCGGAAGAAGCTGTATGGAGGATTCCAGACGAAGCAGCGCTTTGGCGTACTCGATTCCCAGAATATTATTGGGTGAGGAGAGAAAGCCATCCGGAAAACCGCTTTTTTCCCCTTTGCCCCAAAAAGCGCGGGCGGCCTCCTCCCTGGCTTTTGGATACGACAGTCCGGCGCGCAGAAGCGAGGATAGAAGACGGGAATACTCCGGGGGTTCTTCCGTGAAAAAAGACGCGGTTCTCTGGAAATCGGACGTTTCTCCGGATTCACAGCCAAAGCAGAGAAAACGGGTGACGCCGATGGCTTCCAGAAGGGCGCAGGCGCCTCTGGCAAAGAATTCGGCGCTTCCCGTGGCATAACATACGGGAAGCTCAAGAACCAGGTCCGCCCCGCACCGGAGGGCCATTTCCGTCCGCTCATATTTCCCGAAAAGAGCGGGTTCGCCCCGCTGGACAAAATCCGGGCTCAATACCACAGCGGCAAAGGAACAGCCGGAAAGCTCCTTCGCTTTCTCAAGATGGTAGAGATGACCGGTATGGAAGGGATTGTACTCTGCAATAACGCCTACTGTATTCATGAAAACCGCCTTTCTGCCCGCGTTGCCGGCCGCGGAACCGTGTATTGATTTTAGCACATGGAAATCCGGGGAGCAACGCATTTTTCCCTTGTATGACACTGGAAATTGGGTTATAATCGAAATAACGTAAAAAATGGAAAGGAGTCCATGAATTATGGCATTTATTGATGTTCTGAAAGACAAAGCGAGAGCAAACAAGAAAACGATTGTACTGCCGGAGACGGAAGACAGACGTACCTATGAGGCGGCTGCCCAGGTCCTCAAGGAAGGGATTGCCAACGTAATTCTCATCGGTACGGAGGAAGCCGTGAAGAAGGGCGGCGAGGGACTGGATCTTACGGGAGCGGTTGTGGTGGATCCGGCTACCAGCGACAAGACCCAGGCATACATTGACAAACTGGTGGAATTAAGACAGAAGAAAGGCATGACCCCGGAGCAGGCAAAGGAGATTCTGCTGAATCAGTATCCTTATTACGGAGTGATGATGGTAAAAATGGGAGATGCGGACGGAATGGTTTCCGGCGCCTGCCACTCTACCGCAGATACCCTTCGTCCCTGCCTGCAGATCCTGAAGACGAAACCGGGCACCAAGCTGGTATCCGCGTTCTTCCTGATGGAGGTTCCCAACTGTGAGTTCGGCGAGAACGGTACCTTCGTATTCGCGGACTGCGGCCTGAACCAGAATCCGAATCCGGAAGAGCTGGCGGCCATCGCAATTTCCTCCGCGGAGTCCTTTAAGGCCCTCACGGGAAAAGAGCCGGTAGTGGCGATGCTTTCTCATTCCACCAAGGGCAGCGCGAAGCATGCGGACGTGGACAAGGTGGTTGAGGCCGTGAAGATTGCCAAGGAACAGAGACCGGACCTGATCCTGGACGGCGAGTTCCAGCTTGACGCGGCCATCGTTCCCAGCGTAGGAGCTTCTAAGGCGCCCGGAAGTCCTGTGGCAGGCAAGGCGAACGTACTCGTGTTCCCGGATCTGGACGCGGGCAATATCGGCTACAAACTGGTGCAGAGACTGGCAAAGGCAGAAGCCTTCGGCCCCATGACCCAGGGAATCGCGGCTCCCGTAAACGATCTCTCCAGAGGATGCTCCGCAGAGGATATTGTGGGCGTCGTGGCGATTACGGCAGTTCAGTGCGGTATGAATGATTAAATTACGGAGGATAGGAACAGATTATGAAAGTATTAGTAATCAACTGCGGAAGTTCTTCTTTAAAATATCAGCTGATTGACAGCGAGAACGAGAGCGTTCTGGCGAAGGGTCTCTGCGAGAGAATCGGAATCGCCGGTTCCAAGCTGACCCATGAGGCGGCCGGCAAAGAAAAGTATGTGGTTGAGAAGGCGATGCCGGATCACACCACAGCGATTCAGATGGTTATGGACGCCCTGGTAGACGGTACATACGGCGTGATCGCGGATACGAGCGAGATCTCAGCGGTGGGTCACAGAGTTCTTCACGGCGGTATGAAATACAGCGATTCCATCGTGGTGAACGAGGATGTAAAGAAAGTGATCCGGGAGTGCTTCGATCTGGGACCGCTGCACAATCCGGCCAACTTAATGGGAATCGAGGCCTGCGAGGCCGCGATGCCCGGCGTTCCCAACGTTGCCGTGTTCGATACGGCTTTCGGAATGTCGATGCCGGAGAAGGCGTACATGTATGCCATTCCTCACGAATATTTTGAGAAATACAGCATCCGCCGCTACGGGTTCCACGGCACCAGCCACAAGTTTGTTTCCGGCGAAGCCATCAAGTTCGGCGGCCTGGATCCCAAGAACGCCAAGGTGATCGTATGCCATCTGGGCAACGGCGCCAGCGTTTCCGCTTCCATCGGCGGCAAATGCGTGGACACCTCCATGGGCCTGACGCCTCTGGAAGGCCTGATCATGGGTACCAGAAGCGGCGACCTGGATCCGGCAGTGGTTCAGTTCATCTGCAACAAAGAGAACCTTACCGTGGATGAGATGCTCAACGTCCTGAATAAGAAGTCCGGCGTGCTGGGAATGTCCGGCGGAATTTCCAGTGATTTCCGTGACATTGAAAAAGCGAAAGAAGAGGGCAATCATCTGGCTGCGGTTGCTCTGGACGCCTTCTATTACCGGGTGGCCAAGTACATCGGCGCTTATACGGCTGCGATGAACGGGGTAGACGCCATCGCTTTCACCGCGGGCGTGGGAGAGAACGATAAGGTGGCGAGAAAGACCATCTGTTCCTACCTGGGATTCCTGGGCGTAGTGATCGACGACGAGGCCAACGATGTGAGAGGCAAAGAGAGAGTGATTTCCGCTCCCGAATCCAAAGTGAAGGTAATGCTGCTTCCTACCAATGAAGAGCTTGCGATCTGCCGTGAGACCGTTGCGCTGGTAAAATAAAAGACCATTCGGAAAAAGAAAAAAACAGTTGACAAACGGGAAACCTGCGGATATAATTTATAAAGTGTGTCATGGAGGAGTGCGTTTTGTTGGATTTGACGGAAGTGATTCTGGAAAAAGGAAAGGTGATTCAGCGGGAAGCTGAGATTACGCTTACAGAATTATCCTACAAATCAGGGACTTACCCCATTGTCAGCCGCACGCCGGTTCGTCTGACCATTGAGAATGAGGACGGAAAACAGCTGCGGATCAAAGGGGATACGTCACTCAAGGTTTTCATACCATGCGCCCGTTGTCTTGAGCCTGTCGCCAGCAGGCTGGAGATTCAGCTTGAAGCAGAGCTGGGTTTTAAAGACCAAGATTATATTGATGGATATAACCTGGATGTGGATCAGCTGGTTCACGATGAGGCGCTGCTGTTCTGGCCGGAGCGTGTTCTCTGTTCCGAGACATGCAAAGGGCTGTGCAGTACCTGTGGACAGAATCTGAACAATGGTTCCTGCCGATGCAGACATACAGATTTAGATCCGAGAATGGCGAAAGTCCTTGATATTTTCAGTAATTTTAAGGAGGTGTAATCTATGTCTATCTGCCCTAAGAATAAAACTTCCAAAGCCAGAAGGGACAAGAGAAGAGCGAACTGGAAAATGACGGCTCCCAATCTTGTGAAATGCAGCAAATGCGGCGCACTGATGCTCCCGCATAAGGTTTGCAAGGCTTGTGGAACCTACAACAAAAAAGAGATCATTGCAATGGATTAATCCTGCAGGGTTATGAGAAGGGGTCGCGCTTCGGCACGATCCCTTTTGATTTTCTTATTGCTTTTTAGAATAATGTCTAGTATATTATGTAATAGAAATGCGGGAGGAAAGAACATGGACGAGATCGTACGCATAGTGGTAGACGGTATGGGAGGAGACAATGCTCCGAAAGAGATCGTGAAAGGCGCCGCGGCAGCGGCACGGGATCATTCGGACATCCGGATTCTGCTTACCGGAGACCAGGAGATACTCAAAAAAGAATTAGAGCAGTATGATTATCCCAAGGACAGGATCGAAGTGGTTCACGCTTCCCAGGTCATTGAGACGGCGGAGCCTCCGGTGGCCGCTATCCGGACCAAGAAGGATTCGTCCATTGTGAAGGGCCTGATGATGGTCCGCAGAGGCGAAGCGGACGCCTTTGTTTCCGCCGGAAGCAGCGGCGCGGTGCTGGTGGGAGGCCAGGCCATTGTGGGCAGAATCAAAGGGATTGAACGTCCCGCTCTTGCTCCGCTGATTCCTACCAAAGAGGGAGTGACGCTGCTGATTGACTGCGGAGCCAATGTGGACGCCCGTTCCTCTCATCTGGTGCAGTTCGCCAGGATGGGATCCGTTTATATGGAGAACGTGGTGGGCGTCAAGCGGCCGAGGGTTGGGCTTGTGAACATCGGCGCGGAGGAAGAAAAGGGAAACGCCCTTGTGAAAGAAACGCTTCCCCTGCTGAAGGAATGCGGCGATCTGAATTTTATCGGGAGCGTTGAGGCGAGAGACATTCCCTCCGGCGTCTGCGATGTGGTCGTCTGCGAGGCCTTCGTGGGAAATGTGATTCTCAAGCTTTACGAAGGCGTAGCGTCCACGCTGATTTCCAAGATCAAAGGCAGTATGATGGAGAGCCTGCGGTCAAAGATCGGAGCCCTCTTAGTGAAGCCGGCGCTCAAGAGAACGCTTAAAAATTTTGACGTTTCCGAGTACGGCGGCGCCCCGCTTCTGGGTCTGAAAGGACTTGTGGTAAAGACGCACGGCAGTTCCATGGCCAAAGAGGTAGAGAATTCTATTTATCAGTGCGTACAGTTTAAGAAACAGAAGATCAATGAAAAAATCATGGAACATATTCAGGTGTGAAAAGTAAACGAATCAAAGAGAGAAGGAAAACGGTATGGAATTTGAAAAATTGCAGAACATTATCGCGGAGGTGCTGAATGTGGATTCAGACGAGATTACTCCGGAGACCACGTTTGTAGACGATCTGGGAGCGGATTCCCTGGACGTTTTTCAGATTATTATGGGAATCGAAGAAGAGTTTGACATAGAGATACCCAATGAGAAGGCGGAAAAGATTGTGACTGTGGGAGACGCCGCAGAAGCGATTAAGAATGCGATAGGATAAAACAGGGGGCTGCAGACAAGCCCCTTTTTTCCTGTCATAAGAAGCGTACCTGGGAAGGAGACAGTTATGGAAGAACATCGCTTCAGGGAGCTGGAGAAAAAAATAGGATACCGGTTTTGCGAGAAAGGGATGCTCAGGCAGGCTCTGTGCCACAGCTCCTACGCAAACGAACACAAACCCCATCCGGTGGCGGACAATGAGCGGCTGGAATTTTTAGGCGACGCGGTGCTGGAGATTATCAGCAGTGATTTTCTTTATCACCAGTATCCGCAAATGCCGGAAGGAGATTTAACCAAACTCAGAGCCAGCATCGTATGCGAGCCAACCCTGGCGCTCTGCGCCAGAGAGTTTGAACTGGGCAGTTACCTTCTTCTGGGCAAGGGGGAGGAACATACGGGGGGACGGGAAAGAAACTCGATTCTCTCCGACGCCATGGAGGCTCTCATCGGGGCGATTTATTTGGACGGTGGTTTTGCTAGCGCGAAAGAGTTTGTCTTAAAGTTTATTTTGACGGACATTGAGCACAAAAAGCTCTTTTACGATAGCAAGACTATTTTACAGGAGATTGTGCAGCGGGATTATAAGGAAGAAGAGATTTCCTATGAAGTTGTGGGAGAGGAAGGGCCGGACCACGCAAAAAGGTTTCTTGTAGAGGTAAGAATCGGAAGCCGGACGGCGGGAAAGGGAGAAGGAAGCACGAAAAAAGCGGCGGAACAGGCAGCCGCGTACCGTGCGATTCTTTCACTGAAAGGGAAAGACACACAGTATGTATCTGAAAAGCATTGAAGTACAGGGATTTAAGTCCTTTGCCAATAAGATTGTATTTCAGTTCCACAATGGGATCACGGCCATCGTAGGCCCAAACGGAAGCGGCAAGAGCAATGTGGCAGACGCAGTGCGCTGGGTTCTGGGAGAACAGAGTGCCAAACAGCTCAGAGGCGCCAGCATGCAGGACGTTATTTTTGCCGGGACGGAGAGCCGGAAACCCATGGGATACGCTTCGGTATCCATTACGCTGGACAACGGGGATCATCAGCTTCCGGTGTCCTATGATGAAGTGACGGTTACGAGACGCGTATACCGCTCCGGAGAGAGCGAGTACCTTTTGAACGGAACCCAGGTCCGGCTCAAAGACATCAACGAGCTGTTTTACGATACGGGAATCGGAAAAGAAGGGTATTCCATTATCGGCCAGGGCCAGATAGAAAAAATCCTCAGCGGGAAACCGGAAGAACGCAGAGAGCTGTTCGACGAGGCGGCCGGAATCGTTAAATTCAAGCGCAGGAAAAATACGGCGGTCAAAAAACTGGAGGGCGAGCGGCAGAATCTGGTCCGTGTGACGGACATCCTCACAGAGCTGAGAAGGCAGCTGGGCCCCATGGAAAAACAGGCGGAGAAAGCAAGAGAATACCTGAAATTAAGGGAAGAACTGAAAACCCAGGAGATCAGTCTCTTTTTGGGAGAGACCGAGCGGATCCGGGCAGAACTGGGAAAGACCGATGAAAATCTCTCCGGAGCCCAGGAAGAGCTGGAGCAGACCAGAGGGGAATACGAAAAAACCAGAGCCGATTATGAAACGCTGGAGGAAGTGCTGGCACAGCTGGAAAAAACGATTCAGGAGACCCAGGAGGAAGCTTCCAGAGGAAAACTAAAGAAACAGCATCTGGAGAACCAGATTGAACTTTCCAGGGAACAGATCAATACGGCCAGAATGAAGGAAGAGCATCTGAAAACCAGGAAGGAAAGCGCGCTTAGGGAGCTGAAGCGGTGCGAGGAGGAACAAAACAGCCAGGAAGAGAACCGGAAACGTCTCCAGGAGCAGCTGGAAAAGGCTGCGGACGAGGAACGGGCGGTCAACCTTGGGGCAGCCGCCCTGCGGCAGGAACTCCTCAGGCTTGGCAGCGGCATCGACGCCGGGAAAAACGAAATCATGGGCCTTTTAAATCAGCGGGGCAGTCTGAAAGCAGGACTTCTCCGGTATGATACCATGTCGGAGCAGGCGAAAGTACGGAAAGCCGAACTGATGCGGGAGGCGCTTCAGCTGAAAACGGAGGAGACGAAACAGGAGGAAGCGCTGGAAGAGCTGCGGCGGGAGCAAAGGGAAGTGGAGCAGCGGATCGCCGAGCTGGACGCCAGAAGCGAATCCTCCAGCGCCCTTCTGGAGCAGCTGCAGGTGGAACTGTCGGATTACA
>CALWMW010000025.1 GCA_944382085.1 uncultured Lachnospiraceae bacterium
CGCAGGCTGGACGGCGCGGGCCAGGGGAAGGATCGAAGCGGTTTCCGGAGATATTACCCTTCCCAGGATGGGAATCGGGCAGAGCGAGTACGAGGAGCTGGCGGAACGGATCGACGCGGTTTATCACTGTGCCGCAGATGTGCGACACTACGCTTCAGATGAAAATTCGTTTATGAACAGCAATCTGCTTGGGACGCAGGAAGCGGTGGCGCTGGCTCTGAAAGGAAACGTACCGCTGCACCATATGTCTTCGGTCAGCATATCCGGGGAATTTCTTGTAAAGGATCCTCAAAAGCAGACGGAATTCGCGGAACAGGATTTTTATATCGGGCAGAATTACGCGGACAATATTTATGTGAAGAGCAAAATGCTGGCGGAGGCTCTGGTTTATGAAAACATGGAAAAGAAAGGCCTGAAGGCAAAAGTATACAGGCTTGGCCGACTGGTTGGAAGAAGCGCGGACGGAGTATTCCAGAAAAATCCGGAAAGCAATCTTTACTATCTTTTCGTAAATACGATCGCTTCTCTGAACGCTCTGCCGAAAGAACTGGCGGATCTTACCATGGATCTCACCCCGGTGGATTTCGCGGCGAAAGCGGTGGTGGCGCTGAGAGGATGTGAAATGACGGCGCTGCATATTATGAATCCGGCGCCTTCGCCCATGGGGAAACTGTTCGCCCGGCTTCTCCCAGGATTAGAGATGCTGGATGCGCAAGAGTTTCAGCAAAGGCTGGAAGAAGCTGTGAACCGGGATAAGGAAAACAGAGGATATCCGCTGCTGAACAATCTTCTGAATAATTACCGCCGGCATTTCGTCCGGATTTTTCCGGTCTGCCTTCAGACAAGAGAATGCTTAAAAAGAGTAGGAGTTGGAACAGAGAATCTTACAGAAGAAACGCTAATGAAAGGGACAGCGGCTATTTTAGAATAGCAAGGGAATTTAAGAACCAGGAGAAGGAGCACGGAAACAATGATTTCAAATTTGTTTGCTGTTTTTGCAATTGTTGCTCTGCTGTTTATAGGAAGTTTTGTGATTTGGAGTTTAAAATCAGGACATCTCAGGTTACTGCATAAGCTGTATCTTGCGCTGGCACTCTGCTATGCGATTTGGGTTCTGGCGCTGCTGATTATGAAGTTTGTAGATCCGGACAATATTCCGGTACTGTTTTGCCTGGATGCGGTGACAAACTCCGCGGGGTCTCTGATGCCGGCGATTTATCTGTGTATTGCGCTGGCGTTTTTAAGAGACTGGGAAAAAATGCCGAAAAAGGCGTGGTGGTTTTTCGCGATTCCGTTGCTGACTACGATAGTGGTCTGGACGAATTCCTTCCATCATCTGCAGTACAGAGTGTTTTCCGTCATAAAAAGCGAGATTGTGTTTGGCCCTTATTCTCTGGTCTCCGGATTTTACTGCTATTTCTGTATTTTAGCCGCCATGTACCTAATGGTACGCTACGCGCTGATGAACCGGATCCGCATGTATGTGCTGCAGTGTACGGTTTTCGCGTTAGGAGGCGTATGCCCGGTGATTGTCAGCGCGGTTTCTACTTTCACCTCAACGTTTCCTATTACGGCTACGCCCCTCAGCTTCATGACCACGGTTGTGCTGAACGGAATCGCGATTTACTGTCTGCATATATTTGATATTAAGCCCATAGCGACTCAGTTGGTGCTGGACTCTATTTCGGACGCGTATCTTGTCCTCAGCGACAGCGGAAGAGTGATAAGCTTTAATAAGCCCTTTACGCAGATGTTTCCTCAGAATCTGAAATTAAGGGAAGGGGCCTTCCTCCAGGAATACCTTTCGGAGGAGGATGGAAGGCCGGGCAGCCGCAACGCGAACCAGGTGATTTACGATCTGAATTCGGCTGCGGAATCCTGCAGAACGAGTTTAACGACTATTTTTTATGAACAGTCCATCATCATAAGGGAGAGGGAGGCTGCTGTAAAAAAATACTATATTACGGAAGTGTCTCCTGTTATCCTGAAAAAGAGCTTCGCCGGATACGTTGTGATCTTTAAGGACGTAACGCAGCTGAAAAAAAGCATGCAGGAATTGCAGGACAGCCAGGCCAGGATGATGGAACAGGAAAGACTGGCGTTTCTGGGACAGATGATCGGAGGATTGGCCCATAACCTGAAAACGCCGATCATGAGCATTTCCGGATGCGCTTCTTCGGTCGAAGCGCTGGTACAGGAATGCCGGGAAAGCCTGGGAGATCCGGAGGTGACAGAAGCGGATTACCGGGAAATTCTGCAGGAGATGGACGAATGGCTGAAGAAGATACATGAATCGTCCAGTTATATGTCCGAGGTGATTACGGTAATAAAGGGACAGGCTACTACCGTAGTGTCTTCCGCGGAAGCGGAATTTACTGTGGACGAGCTTTTCAAAAGAGTAACGCTGCTGATGCGTCACGAGCTTTATACAAGCCGCAACTCTCTGACCATTGAATACGGAGGGGAGCGGGGAACGTTAATCCGAGGGGATATTAACGGTTTGATCCAGGTTCTGGACAATTTTATTTCAAATGCGACGTATGCCCAGTATGGAAATGGAAAAATTGTTCTGGGCGCGGCAAGAGATCAGGAAAACTTAAAAATCTATGTAAAGGACAACGGGCCGGGGGTAAGCGAGCAGATTAAAACAAGGCTGTTCCGGGAGATGGTTACCAGCAAAGGAATGAAAGGCACCGGCCTTGGACTTTACATTTCCCAGGCAATCGTCCATGGGAATTTCGGGGGAAATCTCTGGTATGAGGACAACCCGGAGGGAGGAGCTATTTTTGGTATGTCAATACCTTTAGAGCACATTGTAGAGAAATTTAACGAAGGGGAAGCTGGAGGATTACAGAATGAGAAAAAAGAGGCAGGGATCGGGACAGAATAATTTTTCCATACTTACCGTAGATGACGATCCCATTATGACATCGACTCTTCAGGCGTATTTTCAAAGATCAGGCTACACGGTAGACGTGGAGAATGATCCGTGTGCTGCGATAGAGCGTGTGAGAAGGAAGCATTATGACATACTGCTTCTGGATTTTTTGATGACGCCAATTTCAGGAGATCAGGTAGTAGAAGAAATAAGAAAATTCAATCGGGAAATTTTTATTATTCTTCTTACCGGGCATAAAAGCGTAGCTCCTCCTATAAAAACCATTCGTGAACTGGACATTCAGGGTTATTATGAGAAAGACGAGAGATTCGACCAGCTGGAACTGCTGGTGGAATCCTGCGCGAAGTCCATTATTCAGATGCAGACGATCCAGAGCTATAAAAACGGTCTGTCGGTGATTATGGATTCCCTTCCCGCGATTTATCATCTGCAGTCTTTTGAACATATTATGGGGGTGATTTTAAAGACGGCAGGGGCGCTTTTCCCTGCGGAAGGGTATGTGCTGGAACTGTCGCCGGAGTTCACCCAGGCGGAAGAATATGAAGATCCTGAAAATCTGATACAGGTTCAGGGAGAGACGGAAGGCTGTCCGGAGATTACAAAAATGTCTGTCTGGGAAGGAGCTTCCAGCGCGGCGGTGGTTTATGAGGAACCCTGGATCATTCTTCCGTTCCAGAACGCGGCGGGAAAGACCATCGGCCTCCTTTCCGCTAAGGTGGCTGAAAAGCCCAGGGAAGACAGATTCCAGCTTCTGGAAGTTTTTTCCAAGCAGGTTTCCGTAGCGTTAAGCAATGTTCTTCTGCATTCTCTTGTGGAAAAGAAAAACAATGAATTGACGAAAGCATACGCGCATTTGCGAAGCAGTTACGTAGAGATTGTAGAAGCGCTCAGAATTCTTGTAGACGCCAGAGACACCTATACAAGAGGCCATTCGGACCGGGTGGCGGAATGCGCGTTTTTAATCGCCAAAGCCATGGGGAAAGACGGCGCGTACTGTGAACGGGTGCGGATTGCCGGGCTTTTTCATGACATTGGCAAAATCGGGGTATCGGATGAGGTGTTATTAAAAAAAGACGCGCTTACCCAAGAAGAATTTGCTATAATAAAAAAGCATCCCCAGGACGGTGCGAGAATTCTTTCTGTTCTCAGTATGTTTCAGGAGATCGCGCCGATTGTCCGCGCTCATCACGAGAGGATTGACGGGAAAGGATATCCGGACGGGCTGCGCGGAAATGAGATACCGGAGGAAGCAAGGATCATTGCGGTGGCGGACGCCTTTGACGCGATGACCTCGAACCGAACATACCGGAAAGCCCTTTCTGTAAAAGAAGCGGCGGATGAATTGAAAAAAGGCAAGAATACGCAGTTTGATCCGGAAGCAGTGGAAGCGTTCTTTTCCAGCGGATATTCTGTTTTCAAATAGACGATGCTTTTCATACATAAGCTTTTCATGTCGTCTTAGAGACGGCAAATAAGATAAAAAGGGAGAAAAGAAACAATGAAAAACGAACCATTAAACAAGGTGGATTATTACCGCACTTTTCCTGAGTTTATCGAGACGGTTGCCGAAAAATACAAGGATAAACCGGCAGTGTCCTATTATACTCGGAAGCAGGAGGAAGTGCTTTACACTTATGGTGAGTTTACCTCTCAGATCTGCGACCTCCGTGAAGAACTTTTTAAGAATGGATATGAAGGCAAACATATCGCGATTATAAGTGAAAATTCGTATGAGTGGCTGGTCGCTTACTTTGCAATTGTTTCATGCGGAGCGATAGCGGTATGCATTGACATAGAGCAGTCCGATGATACGATCCGCCAGATGCTGCGTCAGGCGGATACCGACGCCGCTTTTCTGTCAGAGACTTTTATTTCCCTGTGCAGACCTGTGCTGCCGGAAGAGAAAATGTTTTCTTTCGGGAAAAAGGCGGAGGGAAAGATCCGGACGTTTGAGGAGCTGTGCGGCCTGGGGCACGAGTCCCGGCTCGCGCTGGATTCTCCCCGCACTTATGAGGCGAAGCCGGATCAGGTGGCGGCGATTGTTTTCACATCAGGGACGTCCAGCATAGCGAAGCCGGTTATGCTGACGCACGAAAACATTCTGCACAACGCCAGCGACTGCATCAGCTTTGTATGGACGTATGACCGGATCTTTGCGCATCTTCCTTTCTATCATACCTACGGAATGACCGGAGGGGTTTTGAGTACGCTGGTACACGGCGCGCATTCTATCATTAATGGAAATATGCGGACGGTAATGCGCGACCTCCAGCTTTCAAACGCAGATTCGATCATTACGGTTCCCCTTATGCTGGAAGCGATCCGAAATCAGATCTGGCTTACCGCGGAGCAGACAGGAAAAACCGCGGATTTAAAGAAATTATTTAAACTGGCGTCCACCCTTCAGAAGGTGGGAATTGGTCCGAAATTTAAGGCGCTGGACGAAATCCGGCAAAAAGCCTTTGGAAGCGTCCGGAATATTATCTGCGGCGGCGCCGCCCTGGATCCGGATATTGAGCAGGAACTCGGTATGCTGGGAGTAAACGTATTTCAGGGATACGGAATTACAGAGTGTTCTCCCATGGTCTCTGTAAATCGTCTCCAGACAAGGAAGCTTGGATCGGTGGGGCCGGTTCTTCCGACCCTGGAGGTTAAGACGGTGGAAGGGGAAATCTGGATCAAAGGAATCACGGTAATGCCCGGATACTATAAATCGCCGGAACTCACTGCGGAGGCGATGGAAGACGGCTGGTTTAAGACCGGGGACATCGGCTATGTTGACAGCGAAGGCTTCCTGTTTATCACAGGCCGTAAGAAAAATCTGATCGTGTTTAAAAACGGGAAAAAAGTATCTCCCGAAAAGATGGAAGAACTGATCGGGAGAATCCCCCTGGTAAAAGAGGTGGTGGTGTACGGAACAGCCAGCGGGTCCTCCGCGGAGGACATCAAAATGGCTGCAGGAATTTATCCGGATCCGGAAAGAACAGAGGGAATGAGCTCCTACGACATACTGGCTAAGATTCAGAAGGAGATCGACGAAATCAACGCGAAGCTTCCGTTCTATCAGCAGATTCAGCTGATTAATATCCGGAATCAGCCTTTTGCGAAAACCGCTTCTAAAAAAATTATCCGGCATCTTGTCTAGGAGGTGAGCTTATGCTGGAATTCTTTCAAAAGGTGATTTTTCAGGTCACCGGTAAGAAGAATGTGACCTACGATACCGATTTTATTAAAGATCTGGAATTAAACTCTTTTGATATTATGAATATTATTTCGGTATTTGAGGATCACTTTGACATTACGATTTCCACCCGCGACGTCTGGCAGCTTCACCAGGTAAAAGACGCCATCGCCTATATGCGGCGCCTGGGAATCGAAGAACCGTAAAAACACTCTTGACGGCGAAGGCCGATCCGTGTATGATGAAGAAAGAATTTGAGAAAGGAGGCGGGAAGATGAAACAGAATAGAATGGAACGGCACAATTTTATAACAGATCAGACAACCTGTTTTGGGACAGACCGCCTGCTTTCTGGAATACCGGCTTAGAGGAAGCGCCAGCCGGAGAAGGACAGAACAGCCGCAGTCTGTACGGACTGCGGTTTTTTAGACGCCTTTTTTGCTTTTGCCAGGATCAGGAAAAGCGTCTGGAGAAAATGGAGCAGCGAGTACAGTGCGCGCCGGCGGCCTTGGGCTGTCCGGTGTTTTTTTATGCAGATCGAAGAAGGAGGGACTTGAAAAATGAAACCGCTTGTGTATTACATGAAGCGATACTGGCATCTGTATCTGCTGGGATTTCTAGGGATGATCATCAGTGTGGGTCTGGATATGATGGCTCCCCAGATAACCCGCAGGATTATCGATGAAGTGATTCTGGAAGGAAAGACCCGCCTGCTTCTTTCCCTGGTGCTCGGCCTTTTGGGAATCGGAGCGGGAAGGGCGGTTTTCCAGTATATCAAAGAGTTTACGTATGACTACATCGGAGTCAGCGTAGGAAGAGATATCCGGAAGGATCTCTTTGGCATTCTCCAGAAAATGTCCGTGGATTTTTTTGACCGCCACAATACGGGCGAGGTCATGACACGGGCGAAGGACGATGTCGACAAGGTGTGGATGGTCACCGGCTTTGTGGGAATCCTGGCGGTAGAAGCGGCGGTGCACACGGTGATGGTGCTTTTCTTTATGGTAAGGCTGAATCCGCTTCTGACGCTGATTCCCCTTGTGGCGTTGCCGCTCATCGGCCTTTGCGCGGTGCGGATGGAAAAAGGACTGGGAAAAGTATACGACAAGATCAGCGAAGAGACGGCCAGCCTGAACACCGTGGCCCAGGAAAATCTGGCAGGGGTGCGGACGGTCAAGGCATTCGCGAGAGAACCCTACGAGATTCAGAAATTCGGCAGGCATAACCGGCGTTTCTACGAGTTGAATATGAAGCAGGCCAGGATCCTGGCGGATCATCAGCCGGTGGTATCCTTTCTGGGAAAGAGTATGCTTCTGGGCGTAGTGGTAGCCGGAGGCTTTCAGGTGATGGCCGGAGGGATGACGCTGGGAGATCTGGGGGCTTTTGCGGAGTACGCCAACAACGTGATCTGGCCCATGGAGATTCTGGGATGGCTCAGCAACGACATCGCCTCCGCCTTCGCCTCCTGGAGGAAGATCCGCAGGATCTCCCAGGAGAAGCCGGAAATCGAAAATCCGGCTCATCCGGTAGTCCTTCCGGAAGTAAAAGGAGAGATCCGCTTTGAGCATGTGGGATTTCAGAGAGACGGACATGAGATCCTGAAGGACATCAACCTGGTGCTGAAGCCGGGACAGACGCTGGGAATCATGGGAATGACCGGATCCGGAAAGACGACTCTGGTGAATCTGCTTCAGCGCTTCTACGATGTGACGGAAGGCCGGATCCTTCTGGATGGAGTGGATATCCGGGACCTTTCTCTGAGCCAGCTTAGGGCTTCCGAGGCAGTAGTAATGCAGGAGGTGTTTCTCTTTTCCGATACGGTAAGTGAAAACGTGCGGACCGGAAGAAAGGAAGAGCTGACCATGGAGACGGTGGAATGGGCCGCCAGGAAGGCGGGCGCCCACCGGTTCATCACAGGACTTTCCCAGCAGTACGACACCATGATCGGAGAGCGGGGCGTGGGCCTTTCCGGAGGGCAGAAGCAGAGAATCAGCATTGCCAGGGCCATTGCCAAAGGGACGCCCCTTCTGATCCTGGACGACGCGACTTCCGCCCTGGATATGGAGACGGAGGGGCTGGTTCAGAACAATTTAAAAGAAACCCGCGGATGCTCCAAGATTATCATCGGACACAGAATTTCCGCCGTCCGGCACGCGGATGAAATCCTGGTGCTCAGGGATCACCAGGTGGCGGAGCGGGGAACCCACGAGGAGCTTCTTAGGCGGAAAGGCGAATATTACAGAACCTGGCAGGTCCAGAGCGGACAGCTGTCTGAGAGAAGAGAGGAGGAAGAAGCATGCAGGTAAATACCAGCCGGCAGGACGAACTGCAAAGAGAAGTACCGAAAAGCGAAACGCTGGCCCGGCTTTACAAATATATGCTGCGCTACAAACGGACGCTGGCGGCCGTGCTGGCCCTGGTGCTTGTCACTCTGGGCGTCACCCTTGTCACGCCCCTTCTCATTGAACAGGCGGTGGACGTCTATGTGGCGGAAGGGAACCGGAGAGGGCTGCTTTTACTGGGGGCGGCGGGGCTGATCCTGTTTTTGATCTTTATGGCCGGAACCAGGGGACGGATGCTTTTGATGGAGGGCGTGACCAACCGGGTGCTGGAAACCATCCGTCAGGAGCTCTATACGCATATCCAGACCCTGAGCTTCCACTTTTTTGACAGCCGTCCTACGGGAAAGATCCTGGCCAGAGTGGTGGGAGACGTAAACTCCCTGAAGGAAATGTATTCCGACAGCGTGACCAAGCTTCTGCCGGACCTCCTTACCGTTACAGGGGTGGCGGTGATCATGCTGGCCAAGAACTGGAAGCTGGCTCTGGCGGCCCTCCTTACCCTGCCCTTCATGGCAGCGGGGATGTTTCTGATCCAGACGAAGGCGCACCGGCTCTGGCAGATTTACCGGAAGAAGAATTCCAACCTGAACGCGTTCATCCATGAAAACTTTTCGGGGATCCGCATTGTCCAGAGCTTCGCGGCGGAAAAAGAAGCCATGAAGGAGTTTAACGAATGCAACGAAGCGTTCCGCACCAGCTTCATTGACGCAGTGCGGGTGGCGGACCTTTTCAGCGCCCTGGTGGAGATTACCTGGGGCGCGGGGGGATTTCTCCTGTATTTCATCGGGATCCGGGTGATTGGAGCGGATCAGGTGGGCGTGGGAACCTTTATGGCCTTCTCCACTTATCTTGGCATGTTCTGGAGCCCGGTACGCAACCTCGCCAGCTTTTACAATAAGATTATTACAAACCTTTCGGCGGCGGAGCGGATCTTTGATATCATGGACACGCCGGCCCAGATTACGGATCAGCCGGGCGCGTATCCTCTGCCCAGGGTACGGGGAGAAGTAAGCTTTTCCAACGTAAGCTTTGCCTACACCGACGAGCCGGAGCGCCTGGTGCTCAAAGACGTAAGCTTCACGGCAAAGCCGGGAGAGACCATCGCCCTGGTGGGTCCCACCGGAGCGGGCAAAACCACCATTGTCAACCTCATCAGCCGCTTCTACGACGTGACCTCCGGAGAAATTCGGATAGACGGCCATGAGCTCCGCCAGGTGACCCTGGAAAGCCTCCGTCGCCAGATGGGAGTCATGACGCAGGATACGTTTCTTTTCACCGGAACCATCCGGGAAAACATCTGTTACGGCAGGCCGGACGCTACGAAGGAAGAGATGATCGCCGCCGCCAAGGCGGTGAACGCCCACGACTTTATTATGGAACTGGAACAGGGCTACGATACGGTGGTGAGCGAACGGGGCGGACAGCTCTCCATCGGGCAGCGGCAGCTTCTGGCTTTTGCCAGAACCATGGTATCCGATCCCAGAATCCTGATCCTGGACGAAGCCACCTCAAGCATAGACAGCCATACGGAGCTTCTGGTGCAGGAGGGGATTCAGAAGCTGCTGGAGAACCGGACGTCCTTTGTGATCGCCCACCGGCTGTCTACCATCCGGGGAGCCGACCGGATCTTTTACATTGACCGGCAGGGGATTCTGGAGGCAGGCAGCCACCAGGAGCTGATGGAGAAAAAAGGAGCGTACTACCGTCTGTATCAGAGCAGCCGGCAGGAAGCGTAATCCGGGAAAGCCTTTGCTTAACCGGAGGAAATGTAGTATAGTAAGAGGAAACAAAGCGAAATTCAAAGGAAGGCGTGTGAACGAAGAGGAATGACGCAGAGCAGGAAGAAGCTGGCGGAGAGCTTTAAGGAGCTGGTAAAAGAAAAGGGCTTCCAGAAAATCATTGTCAGGGATATTACAGACCGGGCAGAGGTGAAGCGCCCTACCTTTTACAGTTATTTTAAGGACAAATACGATGTGGTAGAGTGGATCTTCGTACAGGAGATCTGGCAGCCGGCCCGTTCTTTGATGGCGGCGGGGTATACCCAGGAAGCGCTCCGGTTTATCCTGGTGAGCATGGAGAAGGACAAAGATTATTACCGGAAGCTGGTTCGCCAGGAGGGACAGAACTCTTTTGGCGAGATCTTCCGCAAATGCATCCGCCAGGAGACCGAGGCCGTCCTGAGGGAGGAGGGACAGCCGCAGCTTCACCGCCTGCTGACTCCGGAACTGATGGCCGAATATCTGGCCCATGTGTTCTGGTTTATGATTGAAAAATGGCTGATCAGCCAGGAGGAGATCCGGGCGCTGGAGGTGATTGAAGTTTATCAGATTCTGGTATCGGACTCCTTAAAGAATCTCTTTGGCAGAGACGATGAATGAAAAAAGAAAAAGAAAGGCGCGCGGCCATCCGGCTGCGCGTCTTTCTTTTTCGATGCGGTTATTCCAATTCAAAGGCTCCGGTATAGAGCTGATAATATTTTCCTTTTTCCGCGATGAGGCTCTGGTGGTCGCCGCGTTCGATGATGCGCCCGTGCTCCAGTACCATAATCACGTTGGAATTCTGTACCGTAGAAAGCCTGTGAGCGATTACGAATACGGTCCGGCCTACCATCAGGGCGTCCATACCGCGCTGTACAATGGCCTCGGTACGGGTATCGATGGAGGAGGTCGCCTCGTCCAGGATCATAACCGGCGGATCGGCCACCGCCGCTCTGGCAATGGAGATCAGCTGACGCTGGCCCTGGGAAAGATTATCCTGGGTTCCGGAGATCACCGTGTTGTATCCCTCCGGGAGACGGGTGATGAAATCGTGGGCTCCGGCCAGCTGAGCCGCCTTGATGCACTCCTCGTCCGTGGCGCCCAGCTTTCCGTAACGGATGTTGTCCATTACCGTACCGGTAAAGAGGTTGGTATCCTGGAGAACGATTCCCATGGAACGCCGCAGATCCGCCTTTTTGATTTTGTTGATATTGATGCCGTCGTAGCGGATCTTTCCGTCGGCGATATCATAGAAACGGTTCAGCAGATTGGTGATGGTGGTCTTTCCGGCTCCGGTAGCGCCTACGAAGGCGACCTTCTGGCCGGGCTTCGCATACAGGGTAATGTTGTGAAGCACGATCTTCTTGGGCGTGTAACCGAAGTCTACGTCAAAGAGACGGACGTCGCCGGCCAGCTTCGTGTAGGTAACGGTTCCCTCCGCCTTGTGAGGATGCCGCCATGCCCACATACCGGTACGCTCCGGACATTCCACGATCTCTCCGTTCTCCTCTTTGGCGTTTACCAGAGTTACGTATCCCTCGTCCATCTCCGGTTCCTCATCCAGAAGGGAGAAGATACGGCTGGCGCCCGCCAGGGCCATAACAACGGAGTTGACCTGGTTGGACACCTGGGAAATGTTGCCGCAGAACTGTTTCGTCATATTCAGGAAAGGCACCACGATACTGATGCTGAAGGCCATGCCGGAAACGCTTACGTTGGGCGCGCCGGTCAAAAGCAGGGTGCCGCCCACCAGGGCTACGATTACATACAGCACGTTTCCGATGTTGGAGAGAATCGGCATCAGCATGTTGGCGAAGCGGTTGGCGCTCTCCGCGTCCCGGAAAAGCTGCTCGTTGATCGCGTCAAAATCCCGCTTGCTTTCTTCTTCGTGGTTGAACACCTTGATAACCTTCTGGCCGTTCATCATTTCTTCAATAAAGCCCTCGGTCTTACCGATGGTCTTCTGCTGCGCCAGGAAGAAGCGGGCGGAGCTGCCGCCTACCTTTTTCGTGGCCCAGAGCATGAAAACGACGCCGCAGAGAATCAGAAGGGTCAGCCAGAGGCTGTAGTACACCATGATGCCCAGAACGGTGACCACCGTTACCGTGGAAATCATCAGCTGAGGCAAACTCTGGGAAATCATCTGCCGCAGGGTGTCGATGTCGTTGGTGTAGTAACTCATGATATCCCCGTGGTTGTGGGTATCAAAATACCGGATGGGAAGCTTCTCCATGGTCCGGAACATTTTCTCACGCAGCTTCATCAGGAAGCCCTGGGTGATAATGGCCATCATCTGGTTGAAGGCGAATCCGGCCGCCAGAGACAGCACATAGAAAACAATCAGGATAGACACAAAATGGAGAATCCTGCCGGAAACGGAACTCCAGTCTCCGCTCTGCCAGCTCTGCTCCACGATGGCGATGATGTTCTGCATGAATACCGTGGGGATGGAGCTGATCACCGCGTTAAAAAGGATGCAGGCGATTACGACAGGCATCATCACCGGATAGAATTCAAATAATGTTTTCAGCAAACGCTTTACAATATGTTTTCTGCTATTCATTGCCGTCACCTGCCTTATTCTGGGAAGTGTAAACCTCCCGGTAGATTTCATTGCTCGCAAGAAGCTCTTCGTGGGTGCCTACCGCCTGGATGGTTCCCTTATCCATGACCAGGATCCGGTCCGCGTCCTGAACGGAAGAAATTCTCTGAGCGATGATGATTTTGGTGGTATCGGGAATGAATTCCCGGAAAGCTTTGCGGATCAGGGCGTCCGTCTTGGTATCCACCGCGCTGGTGGAGTCGTCCAGAATCAGGATCTTGGGCTTCTTCAGCAGAGCCCTGGCGATACAGAGACGCTGCTTCTGTCCGCCGGAAACATTGGTTCCGCCCTGTTCAATGTAGGTGTCGTATCCATCCGGGAACTGGGTGATGAATTCGTCTGCCTGGGCCAGCTTACAGGCCTCGATCAGCTCATCATCCGTGGCGTCCTTGTTTCCCCAGCGGAGATTTTCCTTGATGGTGCCGGAGAAGAGAACGTTTTTCTGAAGAACCACCGCTACCATATCCCGCAGCGTCTCCAGATCGTATTCCCGCACGTCGTGGCCGCCCACTTTGACCACGCCTTCCGTAGCGTCGTAAAGGCGGGAGATCAGCTGGATCAGAGAGGTCTTGGAAGAACCGGTGCCTCCGATAATGCCGATGGTCTCCCCGGAACGGATGTGAAGGTCGATGTTGGCCAGGGCCATCTTTTCCGCCTTGGCGGAGTACTTAAAGTTTACATGGTCAAAATCGATGGATCCGTCCTTCACCTCATACAGAGGCTGCTCCGGGTTGGCCAGAGTACTCTTCTCATCCAGCACTTCGACAATACGCTGGGCGGATTCGCTGGCCATGGTAATCATAACAAATACCATGGAGAGCATCATCAGCGAGCTGAGGATCTGGAAACTGTAGGTAAGCAGGGAAGAAAACTGTCCCACATCCAGCGCCAGTCCTCTGGAGGTGATGATGGTATAGGAACCAAAGGAAAGGACAAAGGACATTACCGTATACATACAGAACTGCATCATGGGTCCGTTCAGGGCCAGGATCCGCTCCGCTCTGGTAAAGTCGTTGCATACATCCTGAGCGGCTGCGGCGAATTTCTTCTCTTCGTAATCCTCGCGGACGAAGGCCTTCACCACCCGGATGCCTTTGATGTTCTCCTGGATGGAGCTGTTGAGATTGTCGTATTTTTTGAATACCCGCCGGAACAGGGGCATGGTCTTGCGGATCACCAGGATCAGTCCCGTTCCCAGAATGGGAATCACCACCAGGAAGATCAGTCCCATCTTTCCGCCCATGATAAACGCCATGCAGAAAGCGAACACCAGCATCAGAGGACAGCGGATCGCGGTCCGGACGATCATCATGTAGGCGAGCTGAACGTTCATGACGTCGGTGGTCAGACGGGTCACCAGGGAGGAAGTAGAGAAACGGTCGATGTTCTCAAAAGAATAGGTCTGGATATTATAAAACATATCCTTGCGCAGATTCTTGGCGAATCCGCAGGCGGCGGTAGCGCAGTAGGAACCGGCCACAGCGCCGAAGGTCAGAGACAGGGCGGCCATCACCACCAGCAGAGCTCCGTACTTTGCGATCACATCCAGGCCGCAGCCGGCCTTGATCTGATTCACCAGTCTCGCGATAATGAACGGAATGATACATTCCATGACAACTTCCATGGAGACAAACAGCGGCGCCTTGAGAGAAGCCGATTTGTATTCCCGGATGCTGCCCATAAGCTTTTTAATCACTAACCTCACTCTCCAATCTTTTACAATAAAAAAATAACACGCTAGCGCTGACGGGAAACCCAGATCCGAACCGCGCCCTCCGCCGCCTTCCACGCCGGGAAAACAGGACAGAAAACCGGATCCGCCAGAATCAGCACACGCCGTTATTTCTTATTATGATAGTCTATTCCATTTTAACCTAAATAAAAAAATAGTGCAAGACTGAACTTGGAGGGAAAATTTTTTTATTTTCCCCCTTTTCTCTTTGCAAGGAATATGCTATAATGAATTTCGGTTTGGGGCATTAGCGCAGCTGGGAGCGCGCCACACTGGCAGTGTGGAGGTCACGGGTTCAAGTCCCGTATGCTCCATTTTTGTTTGCCCTTAGAGCATTGCCAAGATTGGCAGTGCTTTTTTTGTTTTAATATTCCGGGCGAAGCAGGAAATCCGCCAAATGTACGATTCTTATGCCGTTGACATTTCCCGTGTCCAGTTCGTCCAGTGTCACCACATATTTCGGGTAGTGATCTCTGAGTTCAAGGAGATTGGAAATCTCCCGGTCGGATTCCTCCGGCAGTCGGCGGCATACTTGAACGTAGATACGTTCATCGCGCTGTACCGCTACAAAATCTATTTCTTTCGTTTCGTTTTTTCCGATATAGACTTCATAGCCTCGACGCCGCAGCTCAAAATAAACGATATTTTCCAGCATAGCGGCAATCGACTTGGGATGGAATCCCATGATGCAGTATTTTAGGGAAGGATCTGCCAGGTAGAATTTTTCCTGTGTTTTCAGCACCGATTTTCCCTGCAGATCATATCGTTGGCAGCGATAAACGACAAACGCCTTTTCCAACCAGCTCAAATAGTTATAAACCGCTTCAACAGACAGAGAGCGTCCTTCGCTTTTCAAAAACTTCGCGATGGCATTGGCAGAAAAGGTCTTTCCCACATTTTCAACGAGATATTTGACAACGCGGTTAAACAGATCAAAATTCATAATATTGTGCCGTTTCGCGATATCGTTCGTTATGACGGAATTGTAAATTCCTTCTACGATCTGATAAGCAGAACGCTCATCAAAAGGATTGAGCGCCACAATTGGGAATCCGCCGAACCGTAAGTATTCATTTAATAACTCCTTTGCGGAACGGGAATCGGATTTTTTGAATTCCAGGTATTCGGAAAAGGACAAGGTATAAACAGGAATGGAGAGATAGCGTCCCGTCAGGTAGGTGGAGATCTCGCTGGACATCAGCTTAGAGTTGGAGCCTGTCACATAGATATCGGTATTGGCGTTTTCCAGCAGGCTGTTGACAGCCTTTTCCCACCCGTCAATTTCCTGTACTTCATCCAGCAGAAGATAGTAACGGCCACCGTCCGCCATCTGATTCTTGATGCCGTAGTACATATCCTTGTCGGTCATTCCATCGTCAAATTCTTCGGATGTATAGCGCATATGGATAATGTGATCCGCAGCAATCCCGCTTTGCAGCAAGTCCTCCTGAAGCATATCTAAAATCGTTGATTTTCCGCATCGCCGAATTCCCGCCAGTATCTTAACAAGAGGAATATCGCGGTAGGTTTTCAGGATCTTCATATACTGTGCTCGAAGAATCATATGGGTTTCCTCCTTATTGATAGGAATAGTATAGCCAAAAACATCTGGATATTCAATAGTTTTTACTTAAAATCCGGAAAAACTTATAAAAACAACCAAGACAAAAAGGAGAATCCGTTGCCATAAAACGACAAATCCTCTGAAATGTCAGCTTATTTAGACATTTCGTTAAAAATGAAGCTTTCCAAGAATCCATCCGTTTCCTATAGTATTCCTGCAAACGAGTTTGACGGATCAGAGGAGGAAGGACTATGAGCGTTACACATAAAATGGGAAGGGCGATGGTAGGAACCGGAATAGACGGAGTGCTCCGTTATGTAAAAAAGGATCGGGAAAAAGGGCTTCTGAACCTGGTAGATCTTGTAGAAAAGATTGCCGGGGATATGTTCCAGAAGAAGAGCTATGAGGGGGCCAGGGCTTTGATCCGGGACGAGAACGGAAAATGGATGCAGTACGTAAACCGTCTGCTGGACGAGACCGATCCTCACGTTCTGAAAATGCACGCGTTAAATCTGGGGTACGAAGCGGCCTATTATGGAACGAAAACCATCCGGGAGAAAAGAAAAGAGCTCCAGTGCAACGTACCCTGGCTGATCCTTCTGGATCCCACCAGTGCCTGCAACCTTCACTGCACCGGTTGCTGGGCGGCGGAATACGGACATAAGCTGAATCTGACTTATGAAGAGATCGACAGCATTGTCACCCAGGGGAAAGAACTTGGGATTTATTTTTACATGTACACAGGCGGCGAGCCTCTGATGCGGAAAAAGGATTTGATCCGGATCTGTGAGAAGCATTCCGACTGTATCTTCCATGCCTTTACCAACGGGACCCTGGTAGACGAAGCATTCTGCAGGGAGATGGCGCGGGTAGGTAATCTCTCCCTTTCGCTGAGCGTGGAGGGGTATGAAGCGGTCAACGACTCCCGCCGGGGAGAAGGTTCTTTTGAAAAGGTCATGCGCGCGATGGATCTGCTGAAAGCCCATGGCCTGATTTTCGGAACTTCCATCTGCTATACCAGCAAAAACATAGAGACCGTGACCTCCGACGCGTTTCTGGATCTGCTCATTGGGAAGGGCTGCCGCTACACCTGGTATTTCCACTATATGCCGGTGGGAAACGACGCGGCCACAGAGCTTCTTCCCTCCAAAGAGCAGAGGGAATACATGTATCACCGGGTACGGGAAATCCGGGGAAAAGAAGGCGGGAAGCAGATTTTCGCCATGGATTTCCAGAACGACGGCGAGTTTGTGGGAGGCTGTATCGCGGGCGGAAGGAATTATTTTCATATCAACGCCAATGGCGACGCGGAGCCCTGCGTCTTTATCCATTACTCCGGCGCCAACATCCGGGAAAACTCTCTGGTGGAATGTCTGCGCCAGCCCCTTTTCCTGGCTTACCGGGACGGCCAGCCCTTTAACAGAAACCATCTGCGCCCCTGTCCCATGCTGGAAAACCCGGAGATGCTCAAAGCTATGGTGCATCAGTGCGGCGCGCGCTCCACGGATCTTCAGTCTCCGGAAAGCGTAGACCACCTCTGCGGGAAATGCCGGGATTACGCGGAGAGTTGGAAGGACAAGGCGGAGGAGCTCTGGGAAAAGAACCCCCATCACACCGAGTATTATCAGAATTATAAAGAAGCCTATCAGAAAAAGAACAATGAATGAAAGAAGGGGAAGTATCCTGCGGGTGCTTCCCCTTCTTGACAGACGCAGGCAAAAATGCTACCTTTCAGATACAGACAAAAGGGGGAATCAGAATGATATTTGACAGCCATGCCCACTATGACGACGAAGCGTTCGCGAAGGACCGGGAAGTCCTTCTTGCGGGAATGCCGGGCGCCGGGATCGGAAAGATCCTCAACGTAGGCGCCAGCCTGGCAGGGGCCGAAGCCAGCGTGGCGCTTTCCAGAAAGTAACCGTTTGTGTACGCGGCCGCGGGAATCCATCCGGATGACGTAGGGACGCTGGATGAGGAGAAGCTTCAAAGGCTCCGGGACCTCTGCCGGGAGGAGAAGACGGTGGCGGTAGGCGAGATCGGCCTGGACTACTACTGGGACAAGGAACCCAGGGAAATTCAGAAAAAATGGTTCCGGGAACAGCTGGCCCTGGCCAGGGAACAGCAGCTTCCCGTGAGCATCCACAGCAGAGACGCGGCCCAGGATACCTTTGAGATTCTAAAAAGCGATCATGCGGGAGGCGCGGGGGGCGTTTTGCACTGCTTTTCCTCCTCCCCTCAGCTGGCGGAAGAGTACGTAAAGATGGGATACTATATCGGAATCGGGGGCACCGTAACCTTTAAGAACGCCAGAGTTCCCAAGGAGGTAGCTGCCAGGGTTCCTCTGGAGCGGATACTCATAGAGACGGACTGCCCGTACCTCGCCCCCACGCCGCATCGGGGCAAACGGAATTCTTCTCTGAATCTTCCCCTGGTGATCCAGGAGATTGCCAGGATCAAAGGCCTGACGCCGGATGACGTGGAGACGGCTACGTATGAAAACGCCTGCCGGCTGTTTTGCATTGACCCTATGTGAGAAAAGAGACAGGAAGGGAAAAGAGCATAGATGGAAAAATTATCGAATCCGAAAAAGACCATAGAGGTGATTCAGAAATATAAGTTTGATTTTCAGAAAAAATTCGGCCAGAATTTTCTCATCGACGAACACGTCCTGGATAAAATCATCCTGGCTGCCGGGATCACGAAGGAGGATTTTGTGCTGGAGATCGGTCCGGGCATCGGCACCCTGACCCAGTATCTGGCGGAGGCCGCCAGACAGGTGACGGCGGTGGAGATCGACCGGAACCTGATTCCCATTCTCCAGGAGACGCTGGCCGGATACCCAAACGTGTCGGTCCTCAACCAGGATATTCTCAAGACCGATATCGAAGCGCTGGCAGCCCAATATAATCAGGGCAGGCCCATGAAGGTAGTGGCGAATCTACCTTATTATATTACTACGCCGATTTTAATGGGGCTTCTGGAAGGACGCGCTCCCATTTCCAGCATAACGGTGATGGTGCAGAAGGAAGTGGCGGTGAGAATGCAGGCCGGACCGGGGACCAAGGATTACGGCGCGCTGTCTCTGGCGGTGCAGTATTATGCCAGGCCGCGTCTGGCTGCCTCGGTTCCGCCCAACTGCTTTCTGCCAAGGCCGGCGGTAGGCAGCGCCGTGATTCATCTGGAACTTTATCCGGAGCCTCCGGTGCGGGTGAAGGATGAAAAGCTGATGTTTGCCCTGATCCGGGCCTCCTTCAACCAGAGAAGGAAAACCCTGGTAAACAGCCTGAACAATGCCCAAAACCTTGCGTTTGACAAGGAGGAGATCTCCCGCGCTCTGGGGGACCTGGGGCTTTCCGAAAAGATCCGGGGGGAGGCGCTGACGCTGGAGGAGTTCGCGGCGCTGTCGGAGGCCCTTGGGAAAATCCGGGAAGAGAGGAGCCGATGAGATGAGAGAACGCCATTTTTACTTTCAGTCCCAGGATGGGAGAACCGAATGCCATGGGATCCGCTGGATTCCGGAGGGAAAGATAAGAGGAGCGCTGCAGATCTGCCACGGGATGGCGGAGTACGCAGAACGATACCGGGAAATCGCCGCCTTTTTGACAGACCGGGGAATTCTGGTGACCGCTCACGACCATCTGGGCCATGGGGGCTCGGTGGAACGGCAGGAGGATTACGGATATTTTGCCAGGGAGAAGGGAAACCAGATCCTCCTTTTGGACATGCGCCGGGTCTTCCGGTATACGAAAAAGGAGTATCCGGAGGTTCCCTGCTTTTTCCTGGGACACAGCATGGGATCCTTCCTTACCAGACAGTACCTTTGCCATTTCGGCAAAGACCTTCAGGGCGCCGTCCTCTGCGGCACCGGATATTATCCCTACTGGCTGGTGAGACTGGGGATGCTGCTGGCCCAGACAGAAGCGGCGCTCTGGGGCGACCGCCACAAAAGCGCGCTTCTTATGCATCTGTCCTTCGGCGTGTACAATGCGGCCTTCCGGCCGAACCGCACGGAGTTTGACTGGATCAGCCGGGATCCTGCGGTGGTGGACGCTTTTGTTACGGATCCGGCCTGCGGCTTTCCCTTTACCGCCAACGGCTTTTACAACCTGTTTGGGTGTCTTAGCCGGATTGCGCGCCCGGAAGACCTTGCGCGGATGCCAAAGGAGCTTCCCGTTCTTCTTCTGGCCGGAAGCCAGGATCCCGTGGGCGGGTTCGGACGGGGCGTGCGCAGGGTAGAGGAGCAGCTTTGTCAGATCGGCATGCGGGACGTGAAATGCATCCTCTACCCGGAGGACCGCCACGAGATCTTAAACGAGCCGGACCGCCGGCAGGTCTATGAGGATCTCTGGAACTGGATGCAGGAGAAAATGCTCTGATCAGTTCTCTTTGAGCCAGAGCCTTCCGGTCTCCTGAAAGTCCTGTTCCATATCAAAGGCAATGACGCAGGAGGGACCGGCCAGATACAGAGTATCGCCGATGTAGAGCCCTCTGGAATTGGATTCGTCCATGAGAACGTTGCCGCCCTGGCTGCCCATTTGATCTGGGTAAAAGTCATAGATCAGTTCCGTCTGGAAGCCCTGGTCCTCCTGATAGGAGAAGACCAGATACCGGCTGTCGCAGAAGAAGCCGAACACATTTTTTTCCGGATCGATCAGGATGGATTTGTAATCGTCCAGGGAAGCGCACCAGGTGACCCCGGAGAGGATCAGGCGGTCTTTCTCCGTTACGTTTTCCGGATCTGAGACGTCGAACATGGAAAGCTTCAGCCCGGTGACGGCTCCCGTTTCCTCATCCGCCTCATAGCCAAGCCCCAGCAGGGCGTCCTCCCCGTAAAAATGCAGATAGGAGGAGAATCCGGTGACTTTCAGCTCTCCCAGGATCCTGGGATTTTCCGGATCGGAGAGATCTACGGAAAACAGAGGATCGGTCTGGCGGAAGGTGACAAAGTATCCGGTATCTCCCAGAAAACGGGCGGAGCGGATGGTTTCTCCTTTGGCCAGATCCTGGATCGAGCCTGCAGGAGAGAGGGTTTCGTCCAGGATAAAAAGGGCGTTGTACTCGTTCCAGTCTTCGTCGTAGTAGGTGGACACCAGGCGGAGAAAGCCTTCGTACTCGCTCATGGAGAAGGAATTGTTCAGGGAGCCTTTTACCAGACCGGCGGCCGTTCCGGTGATGGCTCCGTCCTCATAGCGGAATTTCACCAGCTCGGTGGAAACGCCCGCGTCGCCCTGGACTTCGTTGGCAATATAGATGTTTTCCGCGCTCACGTAAAAATTCGTAGTGCCGGAGACCAGGGCCTTCGTATCCAGAACCGTATCCGGATCCTCCAGGCTCACGGAGGAGAGAACCAGATAGGAATCGGTGTTGAGATGCTCCGGAAGATAAACCGAACCGGCGTCCAAAGCGGCGCCGTTTACTCTGGGAGAGAGGTCGCTGGCTTCCCAGGTGTCGGCAATCCTGGGAGCGTAGGAGGTAAACAGATAAAGGTAATCTCCGGTCTTCCGGGAGGTTTCGTAAGAACCGTCCTGGGTGACGCTTCCCATAAGAACCGGCTGGCTGCGGTCCGAGAGATCATAGGTGGACAGCGTGGTCTGCGTGCCGGATTCCATCTGGTATACCCCCTCTTCCTCCGATAAGGAGGCAGACTGCGTACTGGTGATGACGCTTAACCGGTCCCCGTCCAGATAACATTCATGGACCTGAAGTTCCGGCCCGCCCTCCAGGGTGAGGACGCTCTCCAGAACCGGCTCTTTGGGATCCGCTTTTACAATCGTAAGCGTGCCGTCCTCGCCCAGAAGATAGATCCACGTTCCGTCCGTTTTCACCAGATCGGCTTCCTCCACGCCCGGCTCCTGGATGTTGGTGGAAGAGTAATTGCCAAGGGAGGCGGCGGTGTCCTTCGCGGCCATCTCCAGCGTGACGTAGCCTGCGCCAGAGCCGGCTGCGGGCTCCTGATAAAAGGTCTCATAGAGGGCGTCGTAAACCTCCTGATAGTCGGAGGCGAATGCCAGGGCGGAGGATTCCCTCCGGTCGGCCTGCGTTACCCTGTCCGGGCTTTCGGTTTCTTTGGAAAGGCGGCCCGTCTGCCAGAGGGCGGTCACGGCAAAGGCCAGAACCGCGGCAGCGCCCACCCATCGGGAAAGGGAAGAGATCCCTTTCTTTTTTTGCCTTTTTCTGCTTTCTATGGCGGCGTCCGAAAGCAGGCCTTCGATCTTCTCCGGCTGCAGGGACTCTGGGGGGACGGCCCCTTGAGCGGAGCGGCGGATTCTGTCCAGAAGCTCTGCCTCCTTCTTTTCTTTTTGTTCCAAAGATTCTATTTTTTTCGTTTCCATTGTGTCGGCTCCTTTCCTGAAAGTTCCAAACGTTAAGAGAGCAGCTGTTCCATCCTGCGCAGGGCGCGGCTCTGACGGGAACGGACCGTTCCCGCGGGAAGCCCCAGAAGACGGCCGGTTTCCCGGCTGCTGTATCCGGCGAAGAGATGCAAAGAGAGAATCAGCCGCTCTTCCTGGGGAAGGGCGAAAAAGGCGCGGCGGACGTCCAGATCCTCGCTCCAGTCCCGGTCTTCCTGGGGAAGCGATTCTTCCAGTTCGACGGTTTTCTTTCCATACTCTTTCAGTTTCCGACGGCATTTGGCGGTAAGGATGCGAAACATCCAGGCCCGGAAAGCCGCCGCTTCTTTTAAAGAACGGATCTGGGAAAAAGCGTCCGCTACGGCTTCGCCCACGGCGTCCTCCGCGTCCTGAGGGTGGCGGAGGGTATAGAGGGCGAAACGGTACAGATCCAGATAAATTTCCTGATAAAGCAGAGCAAAGGCGTGGGCGTCTCCCGTTTTCGCCTGACAGACCAGCTCCGTAAGGTGTTCCATAAGTGACTCCTTCCTGGGAGCAAAGGCCTGGGCCCTTTTTGCTCCCGAAACAGTGAAAAGCGCTTTTTCTGTATATACAGTGTCCGAAACGGCATCAAGTGTTGCAGAAAAAGAAAAATTTTTTAAATTCTGCCCTTTAGTTTACCGGAAACCGGAGAAGAAAGCCAGAGGAAAAGGTGCTACTTGCAGGAACCGCCCAAAGCGGCTATAATAAAAGGCAAATCGCAAGAATGAAGGAGAACACAGAAATGGAATTTACAACCGTAAGAGAATTGTATAAGAATCAGGAGACTTATATAGGAAAAGAGATTACCGTGGGAGGCTGGGTGCGCAGCATCCGGGATTCCAAGAGCTTTGGATTTATCGTGCTCCATGACGGAACCTTTTTTGATACCCTGCAGATCGTATATTCCGATACATTGGAAAATTTCGGAGAGATTTCCAAACTGAACGTAGGCGCGGCTATTGTTGTGAAAGGAACCCTGGTGGCGACTCCCAAGGCCAAGCAGCCCTTTGAGATCCAGTCGTCTTCCGTAGAGGTGGAGGGAGCTTCCACGCCGGACTTCCCCATGCAGAAGAAGCGCCATTCCCTGGAGTTTTTAAGGACGGTTCCCCATCTGAGAACCAGGACCAATACCTTCCAGGCGGTTTTCCGGGTACGGTCTTTGGCGGCCTACGCCATCCACAAATTCTTCCAGGAGCGGGACTTCGTCTATGTGCATACCCCCATTGTCACCGGCAGCGACTGTGAGGGCGCCGGCGAGATGTTCCAGGTGACGACGCTGGATATGAAGAACGTGCCGCTGACCCCGAAGGGAGAGGTGGATTACTCCAAAGACTTTTTCGGAAAGATGACGAACCTGACGGTGAGCGGGCAGCTGGACGCCGAGACCTTTGCCCAGTCCTTCCGGAACGTCTATACCTTCGGGCCGACCTTCCGGGCGGAGAATTCCAACACGACCCGGCACGCGGCGGAGTTCTGGATGATTGAGCCGGAGATCTCCTTCGCGGATCTGGAGGATGATATGCGCCTGGCGGAGGATATGATCAAATACATCATCCGCTACGTCCTGGAGCATGCTCCGGAAGAGATGAATTTCTTCAATTCCTTTGTGGATAAGGGGCTTCTGGACCGTCTGAACCACGTGCTGAACTCGGAATTCGGACGAGTGACCTATACGGAGGCGATCCGCCTTCTGGAGGAGAACAACGATCGGTTTGATTATAAAGTATCCTGGGGATGCGACCTTCAGACAGAGCATGAGCGGTACCTGACCGAGCAGATTTTCAAGCGCCCTGTTTTCGTGACGGATTATCCCAAGGAGATTAAGGCCTTCTATATGAAGCTGAACGAAGATGGAAAGACGGTGGCCGCCATGGACTGCCTGGTGCCGGGGATCGGAGAGATCATCGGAGGAAGCCAGAGAGAGGACGATTATGAGAAGCTGGCGTCCAGGATTCAGGAGCTGGGCATGAATCCGGCGGAATACGAACACTACATGGACCTGAGAAAATACGGATCCTCCCGCCACGCCGGGTTTGGACTGGGATTTGAGCGGTGCGTCATGTATCTCACCGGTATGTCCAACATCCGCGACGTGATTCCCTATCCCAGAACCGTGGGCAATTGCGAATAATCAAAAACCAACGTTTTTAGGGGAGGGAGATATGGGGAACAGGATTTTGGTGTTAGACGACGAAAAAGAGATTGCGGAAGTAATCGCTCTGTATCTGAAAAACGACGGATATCAGGTGATCCAGGCTTATACGGGTCGGGAAGCCCTGGATCAGGTGGAACAGGAACCGCCGGATCTGGCCGTTCTGGACGTCATGCTTCCGGATGAGGACGGCTTTTCCGTGCTTCAGAAGATCCGGCAGAAACATAAATTTCCGGTCATCATGCTTACCGCCAAGACGGAATACACGGATAAGATTGCCGGGCTGACCTTGGGGGCGGACGATTATATCGCGAAGCCCTTTAATCCTCTGGAACTGGTGGCCAGGGTGAAGGCCCAGCTGCGGCGGTACACGAAATACAACGAAAACGCCCGTTCTCAGGAAAACATTCTGGACTTTGCCGGGCTCGTGATGAACCGGGACACCCATGTCTGCATCTACAATGAGCGGGAGCTGACGCTGACGCCCATCGAGTTTGATCTTCTCTGGTTCCTGGGGGAGAACCGGGGCAGGGTGATCAGCTCGGAGCAGCTTTTTGAAGAGATCTGGAAAGAAAAATATTTTAAGAACAGCAACAATACGGTGATGGTCCATATCCGCCATCTGCGGGAAAAGATGGGGGACGGCAGAAGAAAAAGCGATTTCATCAAAACTGTATGGGGAGTAGGATACAAAATTGAAAAGTAATTACAGAAAGCTCAAGCGGGTGATCCTCCTGCGGGTTCTGGCGGTAACGGTTCTTACCGTGGCTCTGGGGTATGGAATTCTCACCTTTCTGATCGACGGGATTTTCCAGGACCGGTTCGCGGATCTGGTGGTGCGCGTCTTTATGAAGCTGGGGATGGATTACGGACAGGCGGCGGCGTGGTACGGCCGCATATTCCAGATGAACAAGGAAGTCTATGTGATCGGCGGGTTTCTCCTTCTGTTTCTGATCTTCTTCTATCTGTCGATCGGGAGGATGACCCGGTATCTCAATGAGATCAGCGGCGTCCTGGAGAACATTCTGGAAGACGAAGGGGAACCCATCGTGCTTCCAACGGAGCTGGCGCCCATGGCGGAGACGCTTACGGCCATCCGGGCCCGTTTTATGAGGAGAGAACGCCAGGCGGCGGAGAGCGAACAGAAGAAAAACGAGCTGGTGACTTATCTGGCCCACGACCTGAAGACGCCCCTCACTACGGTGACGGCCTACCTTACCATGCTGGACGAGCATCCGCAGATGTCCTGCGAGGAGCGGGCGAAATACACCCACATCGCCCTGGAGAAAGCCATCCGCCTGGAGGAGCTGATCAGCGAATTCTTTGAGATCACCCGGTTCAACCTCCAGGATATCGTTCTGGAAAAGGAACCCTTCGACCTGTCCATGCTGCTGGAGCAGCTGGCCGACGAGAGCAGCGGGATGCTGGGGGAAAAGTCCATGACCTGCGCGGCGGATGTGGAAGAAGGACTGATGATGTACGGGGATCCCGACAAGCTGGCAAGGGTGTTTGACAATCTTCTCCGAAACGCGGCCGCCTACGGAACAGCCGGGACGGAGATCCTGATTCAGGCCAGGGGCAGCGGCGGCGTCATGACCATTGTATTTACCAATGAAGGGCCGCAGATTCCCCAGAAAAAACTGGAGATGATTTTTGAAAAGTTTTACCGGATCGACGATTCCAGATCCAGCAAAACCGGCGGGGCGGGGCTGGGCCTGGCCATCGCCAAACAGATCGTGGAGCTTCACGGGGGAGCCATTACGGCGGCCAGCGACAGCAGGCATACCCGTTTTATCGTAAGCCTGCCCTCCGGGCAGGAGTAAAGGGGGAGCAGGATGGAAAGACGAAGAAGGCGTCCGGAAAGAGAGTACCGGGAGCGAAGGTATCCGGAACAAAGGTATCCGGAGCGAAGATATCCGGAAAGAAGATATCCGGAGGAGAGAGCGCCCAGGAGAAGAAAGACGACGGTGGGAGACGTGCTGCGCATGCTCCTTATGATAGCGGCTCTGTGCGTATTCTGCTTCTCCGCCTACCAGCTTTACGGGTTTTACCAGGAATACAAAGCCGGCACCGACGAGTACAGCGGGCTGGAGAACGAATACGCGGCCGGCGAGGAGACGGAGGACCTGGCGGCGCTGGAAGAGGCGCAGACGGTGTCGGGACAGGAAATGGTAACCGTGGTGGAGAACGGCCGGGAGGTTTCGCTTCCGGTGATGAACAATCCCGTGAACTTCGGGGAATTGTCCGGGGTGAAGCCGGATATTGTGGGCTGGATCCGCATCCGGGCTCTGGATCTCTCCTATCCGGTGGTGCAGGCCGAGGACAACGACTATTACCTCCATACCACCTTTGAGGGAGCTTCCAACATCGCGGGCTGCATTTTTATGAACTGCTACAACAAGCCGGATTACACGGATCAGAACACCATCATTTACGGCCATAACATGAGAAACGGCTCCATGTTCGGGACTCTCAGCGATTTCGGGGAGGAAGAGGTCTACAACAAAAGCAAATACTTCTGGATCTTTACGCCGGAATTTATTTACCAGTACCGCATTTTCTCAGCGTCGGTGGTAAGCCAGACCGGTCTGACGTACCAGACGGGATTTTCCCATGAGGATTTCCAGGAATTCATTGACACGGCGTTTTCCAATTCGGTGGTGGACAATACGGGACTTCAGGTGACGGAGGACGACCGGATCGTGACGCTGTCTACCTGTACCGGGGACTATAGCACGAGGTTTGTGGTAATGGGGCGGCTGGCTCAGGTGTACGCCGCCAGGTAATTCGGGAAAGGAGGATAACAGCATGGAAGAGAACAGGAAGAAACTGCAGGAAATCATAGAGGAGAGCAGCAGGATTGTGTTTTTCGGAGGCGCGGGAGTCTCTACGGAGAGCGGAATTCCCGATTTCCGCAGCGTGGACGGACTGTATCACCAGAAATACGACTATCCTCCGGAGACGATTTTAAGCCATACCTTTTTTGTCCGGAATCCGGAAGAGTTTTTCCGGTTCTACCACGATAAGATGCTCTGCCTGGACGCGAAGCCCAACGCGGCGCACCGGAAGCTTGCCCAGCTGGAGGAAAAGGGAAAGCTTCAGGCGGTGATTACCCAGAACATCGACGGGCTGCACCAGAAAGCGGGGAGCCGCCGGGTGCTGGAGCTTCACGGAAGCGTTCACCGGAACTACTGCCAGCGGTGCGGCGCTTTCTACGACGCGCAGTATATGAAAGAGGCAGAAGGCGTTCCCCGGTGCTCCTGCGGAGGGATCATAAAGCCGGACGTGGTGCTGTATGAGGAAAGCCTGGATCAGAAAACGCTGAGAGATTCCGTTTCCTATCTCTCCCAGGCGGACGTGCTGATCATAGGCGGCACCTCGCTTGCCGTTTATCCGGCGGCAGGGCTGATTGATTCTTTCCGGGGAAAGCATCTGGTGGTAATCAACAAATCCGCTACGCCCAGGGATCGGTACGCGGATCTTCTGATCCAGGGAAGCATCGGGGAGATCCTGGGTGAAATTCAGGTATAGAGGGAACCAAGATGGAATACGAAATCGGAGACATTGTAAAATTAAAGAAAAAACACCCCTGCGGCAGCCAGGAGTGGGAAATCCTCCGGGTGGGGGCGGACTTCCGGCTGAAATGCTGCGGGTGCGGCCGCCAGATCATGGTGGAACGCCGTCTTGTGGAGAAAAATACCAGAGGACTTAGAAAAAAAGCGGAGATTGAAAAAAATTCTTGAAATAAGCGGGCTTTTATGGTATGATCAATTTTCGTGATATATCAATTTCCTTGCTCCTCTTCCGTAGAGGGGCCAGAGACCACAAGGAGGTGCGAGAAGCATGAATAAGTATGAATTAGCAGTCGTTCTCAGCGCAAAGATCGAGGACGAGGACAGAGCCGCTGTCATTGAGAAGGTAAAAGCGCAGATCGAGCGTTTTGGCGGTACCGTGACAGAGGTAGACGAGTGGGGTAAGAGAAGACTCGCTTATGAGATCCAGAAGATGCGCGAAGGATTTTACTACTTCATTCGTTTTGATGCGGATGCGTCCTGCCCGGCTGAGGTAGAGAGACGTGTTCGGATTATGGACCATGTCATCAGATATTTATGCGTGAGACAGGATGCATAAATAGAAAAGAGGAGATAAAATGAACAAAGTCATCTTAATGGGGCGCTTAACAAGGGATCCGGAAGTGCGGTACTCAGCGGGAGACAACTCCATGGCCATCGCCAGATATACCCTGGCGGTAGACCGGAGATTCCGCAGAGACGGCGAGAACAGCGCGGACTTCATCAGCTGTGTGGCGTTTGGGCGCAGCGCGGAGTTTGCGGAGAAATATTTCCGCCAGGGCATCAAGATCGTGGTGACCGGCCGGATTCAGACGGGCAGCTATACAAACCGGGATGGCCAGAGAGTATATACGACAGAAGTAGTAGTAGAGGATCAGGAATTTGCTGAGAGCAAAGCAGCCTCCGGCGAGAACGCGATGAGCCGCCAGAGCGCGCCTTCTCCCTCAGCTCCGTCCATGCCCTCCCCCAGCCAGGCTTCGGTGGGAGACGGGTTTATGAATATTCCGGACGGGATTGACGAGGAGCTTCCCTTCAACTAAGGGATCAGCGAGGATCCGGTCCGCTTCCCGCGAAGCGGGAAAGGAAACCGGCTGACGGTCAGCCGGGATGCGTAAAAGGAGGAGAATCATCATGGCATTTAGTAAAGATAGAGGCGATGCCCCCATGAAGAGAAGAGGCGGCATCCGCAGAAGAAAAAAAGTCTGCGTATTTTGCGGCAAAGAGAACAACGAGATTGATTACAAGGATGTAAACAAGCTGAAAAGATACGTTTCCGAGAGAGGCAAGATTCTTCCCAGAAGAATCACCGGAAACTGCGCGAAGCATCAGAGAGCGCTGACCGTAGCCATCAAGAGAGCCCGTCACGTGGCCCTTATGCCCTACGTTCAGGACTAATTGAATTCGTAAAAGAAAGCCTTTAAATACCGAAAAAGCCGGCGTTTAAAGGCTTTTTTTACGCCCACCCAAAATATTTCTTGACAAAAAGTTTAGGGGGGGTATACTTAACCGCGTGTGTAATGGAAGATCACACAGATAGGAGAGAGAAAATGAAGCTGAGCAGTACAAAAGAATTTCCATTTTCCATGGAAACTGCATGGGCTGCCCTCCACAAGCCGACGATGCTGGATGTAGAACCGGGAGCGGAAGTAAAGGTGATCTCTGATACAGAATGGGAAGCTCACGATGAGGAAGCGGGAACTGTGAGTACTTATACCGCTTCTTTTGATGAGGAGAGGAAAATGCTGATCATTGACGGCGTAAGCAATGTCAAGCCGGATCATGATTTTACCTATCTGACTCTGAAAGAGGTGGATCCCCAGACCGTATCCCTTGAGATCCGAATCGAAGTGAACACGGGAATCCATCTGATCGCAAAAGCGCTTGGGGCAATCTTTGCGAAGCCGATGCAGGAAATTATGTGCAGACATATTTACCACAACTTTGAAGCCCTCTGCACAGGGAAAGAAACGAAGCGGATGTCGAAGGAGGAACTGACCGACATCGCGAAAAAAACATTTGAAAAGTAAAGCGAAGGAGAAAGAGAGTATGAAAAACTATAACAGAAGTTCATTAAAAGCACTTGGTATTATGATGATTATTTTTGCGATTATCTACGCGGTAGTGGGAACCCTGGCACTGGCCGGCGTACTCACCGGCGCGCTTCCGGGACACGAGAGCGAGGAAGTTCTGATCGTGGTACTTGGATACGCGGTAGCGCTGCTTGCCCTGATCTGCGGAATTGTGTGCGTTGCGGGAAACGTTGGGGCTTCCAAAGCTTTTGGCCTGATTTTTGCGGTGCTGGGACTTGCGGCTCTGGTTTACCAGCAGATTGCCAACGGCACGTTCAGCACCTTTGATTGCCTGGCTATGTGCTTTGGTGTCGCAATTTACTATATTGCTTCCCAGATTCAGGAATAAGAATACAGAAGAAAAGGCCGGAGGTCCCGCTTTGCGAGAGACTTTCCGGTCTTTTTTTCTGCGGATACGCCAAGGAGAGAAGAACATGAAATTATTTACAACCCTCAGAAATTACAAAATCGAATATCTGCCCAAAGATCTTTTTTCCGGAATTATGATTGCGGCGGTGTCCATTCCCATCGCGATGGGATATGCGCAGATCGCGGGGCTGCCTGCGGTTTACGGCCTGTATGGATCGGTGCTTCCCATCCTTCTTTTTGCCCTGTTTTCTACCTCGCGGCAGTTTATCTTAGGCGTGGACGCTACGCCGGCTGCCATTGTGGGCGGCGCGATCGCGGCCCATGGATTTGCCGCAGAATCGCATCAGGCTATGCTCTATATCCCTATGGTAGCGCTGTTTGCAGGGCTTTGGCTGCTGGTTTTTTACTTCCTTCACGCGGATAAGATCGTGGACTTTATTTCTACGCCGGTGATGGGCGGATTCATCAGCGGCATTGCAGTCACGATTATTCTGATGCAGATTCCCAAACTGATGGGGGGCGCTGCTCCTTCTGATTTTGGCCAAGAACCGCTTTCCAAAATTCCCGATGGCGATTCTGATCATGGCCCTCGGCGTGCTGGCTACGATGTTTTTCCACGTGGAGGAGCATGGAGTAATTCTCCTGTCCGCCGTAGAGCCGGGCCTTCCGCGCCTCTTCCTTCCCAGGATCCAGGGGGTGGATCTGACCCATGCGGCCGGACGGGGATTGATGGTAGCGGTTGTGGTAATGGCGGAGACGCTTCTCGCCGAGAACAGCTTCGCCGGGAAAAACGGATATAAACTGAAGATCCGGCAGGAAATCCTTGCCTGCGCAGCCGGAAATCTTGCCGCCGCCGCGACCGGATGCTGCCCGGTCAACGGAAGCATTTCCAGAACGGCCATGAACGAACAGTATGGAGGAAAGACACAGGCAGTTTCCATCGTCGCTTCCGCGGCAATGATCGCGATTCTGCTTTTTGCCACAGGCTTTATCGGATACCTTCCGGTTCCGGTGTTGACCGCCATTGTGATTTCGGCTCTTTTGAATGTGGTGGAAACGCACCTTGCGGTACGTCTGTTTAAAGTCAGCAAATCAGAGTTCTATATTTTTCTGGCCGCCGGTATCGGCGTACTCTGCATGGGAACGATTTACGGCGTGCTGATCGGAATCATCCTCTCCTTTGTAGCCATGATTCTCAAGGCGACGAATCCTCCCAGGGCGCTGATGGGGATGGTTCCGGGGAAAACGGATTATTATGATCTGGATAAAAACCGGTTTGCCTATCCCATTAAAAATGTAGTTCTGTACCGGTTCAGTGAAGATATGTTTTTTGCTAATATCAAGATTCTGCAGAACGATCTGGAAGACGCAATCCGGGAGGATACGAAAGCGGTGATCGTGGACTCGGAAGCAGTCAACAGCATTGATTTTACAGCTGCCGACGCCATAGAGACGCTTTCGGAGAGTCTGGAGAAAAGAGGAATCCGTTTCTATCTGACCGGGCATACGGACAAGATCAACGCCCAGCTGCGTCATCTTGGCATCGGACATTTGATTGAAGAGGGACGGGTGCGCCGCACCATTCTCGCTGCGCTGAAAGACGCGGACATTCCCGTTCCCTGCGAGCTGGATATGCCAAAAGAGGATACGGACAGGCTGAAGCGTCTCGGAAAGCACGCGTATCCCCATGGCGAAGAGAATACTCTGGAGGAATTCGTCTGGGCGTTCGGAGAAAATGCGAAACAGGAAATCGATGGGAGAGCGCTTCTGGTACTGCGGCAGCTTCCTTCCCTGGACGAGGTTAAGCTCCTGGCGGAACAGGGGACGGATAAGCGGATGGCTTCCTGGGGCTTTCTGGGAGAACTGGATGAAGATCTGCTCCTACGCTCTATGGAGGAGCAGATCCGCGAACTTCCGGAACAACTGAGGGGAAAAGAAGATGAAGTTGTGAATCTGCTTCGCCAGAGGCGGCAGAAGCTCAGGAAAAAACTTCTGCGCGAGCATCCGGAGATGACGGAATATCTGGAAGAGTCCCGGCATCGCAGGATTGCGGGGAAGGGCCGGCGCTCTCCTCAATGTCCGTGATCCCTTTCCCGACGTTGGGAGAAAAGTGGGAATATACGGCGTCTGCGGCAAATACGGCCATTAAAACGGAGCATACGGCTATGACCTGTCTTTCCTTTACCTTCTGCAGAAGGGTATCCAGGATCGGGGCCAGAACATAGGTGATGGCCAGTCCTCCGATGCCGAATACCAGCAGGCCTTCCGCGCAGATTCTTCCGTTCAGGTTCAGGTAATACCCGCTGTAATCCCACCATTTCGTGCCTCCGGTGGTAATTTCCATAACAAGAGAGGTCATGTATTCCAGAAAACCGCACAGGATTACGGTTGTGCCAAAAAGCAGCGCCGGATTTCTGCGGAACCGGTTGAGCACCATAAGGATCAGTACGGCGCCTGTCCCGTAAATGGGGAGCCATGGTCCGTGCAGGGCGCCGCGGTTGACGAATTCGCCGTTGGTGATCAGATGCATGCCGACTTCCCACAGCCATCCGAACAGAGACATGCTGAGGAAAATGGCAATCAGCGACCAGACAGAATAGTGACGCATATAGTTCAGGGACTGCACCAGCTTTCTGCGGTCTGTTTCCGGAATGGGATACAGGCGCACCGGATACGCTTCGCCTTTTACATCGTCCACCAGATCCTGAATGCGGACGGCTTCCGCCAGATGCCGTTCATACGCCCGGTCCTGCTGGCGGCGCAGAAGCAGAAGGCCAAAGTTGTCAGCCAGGAATCCGCGCCAGCCGGAGAGCGTTTCCTGGCTTTTTTCCGGAGCGTTCATAACCTGGATCACATCCGCGTATTTTTCCGCAAGCTTTCCGGCGTCCGCTTTTTCGTAGAGATAGGTATCCCGCAAAAGCTCCGATCCGGGGAGACGGTCTCTCAGGGCTTCGGATCGGAGCCGCGCGTAATATCCGGTAAAACACGCCGTTTTGTAGGGATTGGTATAAAAGAGATTGAACAGTCCCATGGTAAGGATTCCAAGAATCTGCCAGCCCACAAAACTAAGCTCAAAGACAAAGCATTCCCATTTATGTCCGTCCATCATTTTCCGGGAAAGGGTAATCGCCTCCCTGGCGGTCATATTCGGATTTTCCGCCGCGAGGTAAGGCACCAGGTAATAGGAATAGCGTTTTATGGCGATCCCTACTACAGTCAAGCTCCAAAGAGAGT
>CALWMW010000026.1 GCA_944382085.1 uncultured Lachnospiraceae bacterium
AGACCCCTTGAAGAATACGAGGTAGATAGGTCAGAGGTGGAAGTGCAGCAATGCATGGAGCTGACTGATACTAATCGGTCGGAAGCTTAACTGAGCGGCAAGGAAGGCCGCGAGGCTGGGTAAGAAAGAATCGGAAGGATATAGATCTGTATGTGGTTTTGAAGGTATGCGACAGGAAAGGACAGAGATGTCCTTTTTTTGTTGCCTTTTTCTTTTGCATATTTATGCTTCCAAGAATGTGGGATTCGTGATAAAATGTCAGTTAGATGCGGCGGAATCTGCCGTTTTGTATTGTTTGAGGATTATTCAGTAGAAAAAGGAGCCCTTATTATGAAAAAGTTCAAGATCAGCTGTATGAACGCGATTTCCCAGAAAGGTCTGAGAAATTTCACCGAGGATTATGAAAAGACGGAGGATGCCGGGGAAGCGGACGCTCTTCTGGTGAGGAGCGCGAATCTTCACGATATGGAATTTTCCCAGGATCTGGTCGCCATTGCCAGAGCCGGCGCGGGAGTGAATAATATTCCGCTTGACCGCTGTACGGAACAGGGAATCGTAGTGTTTAATACGCCTGGGGCAAATGCGAACGGTGTCAAGGAGCTTGTGGTTGCCGGTCTTCTCCTTGCGGCCAGGGATATCAGCGGCGGGATTGAATGGGTAAGGGAAAACCGGGAAGATCCGGAAATCTCAAAAGATATGGAGAAAAGCAAAAAGAAATTTGCCGGTTCTGAGATAAAAGGCAAAACGCTTGGCGTAATCGGTCTTGGAGCCATCGGGATCGAGGTGGCAAACGCCGCGGACGCTTTGGGAATGCATGTGCTGGGATACGATCCTTTCCTTTCTGTGAACGGGGCGCTTCGCCTTTCCCGCCAGGTCAGAATTGTGGAACGGCTGGAATCGATCTATGAGAACTGCGATTACATTACCCTCCATGTACCGCTTCTGGATTCTACGCGGGAGATGATTGACGCGATCGCTATGGCGAAGATGAAGGACGGCGTGGTGATCCTGAATTATGCCAGGGATCTTCTCGTGAAGGATGAAGATATGGCTGCGGCTCTGGAGAGCGGGAAGGTGCGCTGCTATATGACGGATTTTCCAAATGAGAATACGTGCAAAATGAAAAATGTCGTGGCCACCCCGCATCTGGGCGCGTCTACGGAGGAATCCGAGGAAAACTGCGCGGTTTTGGCAGTAGAGGAACTCAGGGACTTTTTGGAGACCGGCAGGATTCGAAATTCCGTGAACTATCCCAACTGTTCTCTGCCTCTGGAGAAATGCGCCTGCCGGATCTGTATTATGAATGTAAATAAACCCAATATGATTGTAAGCTGCTCCTCCGTGCTTTCCCAGGCTGGCATCAACATTCCGAATATGACAAACAAGAGCCGCGGAGACGCGGCCTACACGCTGATTGACTGCGATACGCTTCCGGATGAAGCGATTATCAACCGCATTCGGGAGATACCGGGTGTGAAGAAGGTAAGGGTTATCTATTACTGATGAGTGCGATTAGGAAGGTTTCATTTTTAAAGAACTGGAAAAAACGGTTTCTGCTTCTGTTTTTGTTCTGCCTGTCCGTCTTTCTTCTTCCCTTCGCCGCAGAGGCTGCATCTCTGAAAACCCAGCCTCCCGCCCTCAAGGTAAAAAAGAAAGAGACTCAGGCGGTTTTGAGCTGGACAAAAAAGAAAAGCCTGACAGGATACCAGGTATTCTCCTGCAACAAAAAGGGAGGAAGCCGCAGGCTTTTGAAGACGACAAGAGGAAGCAGCTATACGGTTAAGAACCTGAAAAAAGGAAAAACCTACTATTACCGTTTGCGCGGGTATAAGAAAAAAGGCCAAAAAACATATTATACTCCTTACGGCAAGGTTGTTTCCGTAAAAATCCAAAAGGCAAAGAAGACGGTTAAACCGAAATCCACGATTAAGAAATTTCTTCAGATTGCCCTGCAGCCGGTAGGCTCTACGATGTACGTATGGGGCGGAGGATGGAATAAGGCGGATACCGGAGCCGGGAAGGAAGCGAGAACGATCGGCGTCAGTCCCCGGTGGAAGGCTTTTTTCAAAAAGCAGAATAAAAACTATAATTACAGAAAGACACGCTATCAGATTTCAAACGGACTGGACTGCTCCGGCTATGTGGGATGGTGCGTTTATAACGCGATGAATATCACAAGCGGAAAAGAAGGGTATGTAATGAAAGCGGAGAAGATGGCGAAGAATTTCGCGAGCCGCGGCTGGGGGACTTATACTGCCAGAAGCCGCGTGAGGAATTACAGAGCGGGAGATATTATGAGTTCCAGCTGCTCCGACTGCGGTCATGTGTGGATTGTGGTAGGGGAATGCAAAGACGGAAGCGTTGTGATTCTCCATTCCAGCCCTCCCGGCGTACAGCTTGCCGGGACGCCGACGCCTTCGGGCAAGAAGAACAGCCAGGCAGTAAAGCTTGCGGCCAGGTATATGAAAAAATATTACCCCAAATGGTATAAAAAGTACCCGAACTGCGCCAAAGGCAGTTCTTACCTGAAACATTACGCGCAGATGCGCTGGAACGTATCCGGAAATTCGGTATTCACGGATCCTGACGGCTACCGCTCTATGACGGCGGATGAGATTTTGAAGGATCTTTTTTAAGGAAAATTGAGATGGAACCATTAAAAAAAGAAAAGTTTTTTCAAGCGGTACAAGAAGCGCAGATGATCCTGGTTGGGATCGGCAGAGAGTTTGCCCCTGATCCTGGGATTTCCCAAGACCAGAAAGAGCTTCAGCTTTACAAAGAAAGCGCGGCCCTGGAGGAGATTTCTTCGGGAGAAGAGATCTTTCAGGCTTATGCAAAACTTGCAAAGCTTCTAGGGCACAAGCCTTATTTCATTGTTACGCTGAATACGGACGGCTGGATCTGGAAAACAGAGCTGAACCCGGAATGTGTGGTAGCGCCCTGCGGAGATCTGGGGAAAATGCAGTGCAGCGAGCATATTGTAGAGGCGGCTCCCATTCGGGACCGGGTATTGGAGGAGGTTCTAAGACTGGGAAAGGACGCCTCGCAGGCTCAGATCCTGGATACGCTTCAAAGGACTGCGAGATGTCCGAAATGCGGGAAACCGCTGGTCTTCCATACCGTGGAACAGGAAGGTTATTTGGAGGAAGGATATCTTCCTCAATGGGAAAAGTACCGAAAATGGCTTCAGGCGACGCTGAACCGGAAGCTGTGTATTTTAGAGCTTGGCGTGGGCTTCGAGTATCCTCAGGTTATTCGGTGGCCATTTGAAAAGACGGCCTTTTACAACAAAAAAGCGTCTCTGATTCGGATCAACGAAAGATTTCCTCAGATACCGGAGAAACTGTCAGAACGCGCGTTTTCCCTTGGAAGGTCCCCGGTCTCTTTTCTGAATGAACTATAAGAAGGCAGAGGAAACCAGAATATGATTGCGATTATTGATTATGACGCCGGCAATTTAAGAAGCGTTGAGAAAGCAGTGGCGTTTTTAGGAGAAAAAGCTGAGATTACCAGAGAGCCCAGGAAGATTCTGGGCGCCGACGGCGTGATTCTTCCGGGAGTGGGCGCTTTCGGCGACGCGATGAGAAACCTTCAAAAGTACCAACTTCCAGAGGTGGTCAGGACAGTGGCTGAAAAACAGATTCCTCTGTTGGGAATCTGTCTGGGACTCCAGCTCCTGTTTGAGGAGAGCGAAGAGTCTCCGAATGTTCCGGGACTTGGAATCTGCAAAGGGAAGATTCTCAGAATTCCCCCTGCTCCCGGAACCAAGATCCCCCATATGGGGTGGAATTCTCTGACCTATAACCATCCGGGAAGACTGTTTCGCCATATCCCGGAGAATTCTTTCGTATATTTTGTCCATTCTTATTACTTAAAAGCCGAGGATCCGCAGATTGTGAAGGCTTCCGCTTTTTACAATGTCTCCATCCATGCTTCCATTGAGCAGGGAAATGTTTTCGGGTGCCAGTTCCATCCGGAAAAGAGCGGAGACACCGGCCTTGCCATCTTAAAAAATTTTATCAGTCTTGCAAAGGAGGGATGAGGAATGTTTACAAAACGTATCATCCCCTGTCTGGATGTACACAACGGCCGCGTAGTGAAGGGCGTCAATTTTGTAAATCTTCAGGATGCGGGCGATCCGGTGGAGATTGGAGCCGCCTACGGGAAGGCCGGAGCGGATGAACTTGTTTTTCTGGATATTACCGCTTCTTCGGATGACCGGAAAACTGTGGCAGATATGGTCCGCAGAGTGGCGGAGACGGTTTTTATTCCTTTTACGGTAGGCGGGGGAATCCGAACGGTAGAGGATTTTCGGATGCTTTTGCGGGAAGGCGCGGATAAAATTTCCGTCAATTCCGCCGCGATTATGAATCCCAGGCTGATCAGCCAGGCCGCGGATAAATTCGGAAGCCAGTGCGTGGTAGTGGCCATCGACGCCAAAAAGAGACCAGATGGAAGCGGCTGGAATATTTTTAAAAACGGCGGCCGGATCGATATGGGAATCGATGCCGTAGAATGGGCTATGGAAGCGGAACGGCTGGGGGCGGGAGAGATTCTCCTTACCAGCATGGACTGCGACGGCACCAAGGAAGGGTACGACCTGGAGCTTACCAGAACGATAGCGGAACAGGTATCCATTCCTGTGATCGCATCAGGCGGAGCCGGTTCTCTGGAGCATTTTTCAGAAATTCTCACAGAGGGAAAGGCAGACGCGGCTCTGGCGGCTTCCCTGTTTCATTACAAGGAACTGGAAATCCGACAGGTAAAAGAATATTTAAGAGAGCAGGGCGTTTCTGTGCGCCTCTGACGGAATTTTGCACCAAGAAGAGAAAAGGAGAACGAACATGGCGCCTATATCCAATGACTGGCTGCTTCCGCTGAAGCCGGAATTTTCCAAGCCATATTACGCGCGCTTATATCAAAAAGTAAACGAAGAGTACCGGACCCGTCTGATTTATCCACCGGCGGAAGACATTTTTAACGCCTTTGCCTTTACGCCTCTTTCCAAAGTGAAGGTGGTGATCCTCGGACAGGATCCCTACCATGGCGACGGACAGGCCCATGGACTCTGCTTTTCCGTAAAGCCGGAGGTGGAGATTCCGCCGTCCCTGGTCAACATTTACCAGGAACTGCACGAAGACTGCGGCTGTTATATCCCAAACCATGGGTATCTGAAGAAGTGGGCGGATCAGGGCGTGCTTCTTTTGAATACCGTCCTTACCGTCCGGGCGCATCAGGCGAATTCCCATCGGGGAATCGGCTGGGAGGAATTTACAGACGCGGCCATCCGGATTCTCAATGAACAGGATCGCCCCATCGTATTCCTTCTGTGGGGCAGACCGGCGCAGATGAAGAAAACGATGCTGAACAATCCCAGGCACCGGATCCTGGAAGCGCCGCATCCCAGCCCGCTCTCCGCGTACCGTGGATTTTTCGGCTGCCGCCATTTTTCAAGGGCGAATCAGTTCCTGGCGGAGCACGGAATTTCCCCGATTGACTGGCAGATTGAAAACATCAAAAAATAATCCTTATGAGAAAAAACAGGGGACTTCCCGCTGATTCCGGCGGGAAGTCCCCTGCTGTTTTAGGAAATGGAAGCTTCGTTCTGCTTTTCCTGTTCTTTTTCTTTGGCCAGGTTCTTCTGGGCGGTGGAGAGCATCAGCTTGATACGGTTCAGCTGATTAACCTCACTGGCTCCGGGATCGTAATCAATCGCTACGATGTTGGAGAGAGGATACTGGCGTCTCAGCTCTTTGATTACGCCTTTTCCTACCACGTGGTTGGGCAGGCAGGCAAACGGCTGCGTACACACAATGTTGTTGACGCCGGAATGAATCAGTTCCAGCATCTCTCCGGTAAGGAACCATCCCTCTCCCGTCTGGTTCCCAAGGGATACAATGTCCTTTGCCATCTCGCCCAGACGGCTGATCTGGGAAGGCGGATCAAAATGGCGGCTCCTGGAAAGCTCATCTGCGGCCGCGGCCCGGAGCTTTTCCAGAACAAGTATGCCAAAGTTGGCCAGGGCAGCCGTCCGCTTCTTGGTTCCCAGGTAATCGCTCTTGAAATTCTGATTGTAGAAGCAGTAGAGCAGGAAATCCATAAGATCCGGCACAACGGCCTCCGCTCCTTCGGATTCCAGAAGATCCACCAGATAGTTGTTGGCGGCGGGAAGGAATTTGACCAGAATTTCTCCCACCACGCCTACCCGCGGCTTCCGCTCTTCCCGAATGGGAAGATTGTCAAAATCCCGGACAATTTCCCGGCACATGGTCCTGAACTGCCGGTAGGAGGGCTTTTTGCTGACAAACTCACAGCAGCGGTCCTCCCATTTCCGAAAGAGCCGGTTCGCGGAACCGGGTTCTTTTTCATAAGGACGCATCCGGTAGAGACAGCGCATGAAAAGATCTCCGAAAACCAGGCCAAACATACAGCGCTTGACCATCTGATAGCTGATGGTAAAGCCGGGATTCTTCTCCAGCTTGCTTAAATTCAGGGAGATAACCGGAATCTGTTCCATTCCTGCTTTTTTCAGCGCCCGGCGGATGAAGCCGATGTAATTGGAAGCACGGCAGCCGCCGCCGGTCTGGCTCATGATTACGGCAGTCTTATCTAAGTTGTATTTTCCGGAGAGCAGCGCCTCCATAATCTGGCCTACCACCATCAGAGAGGGGTAGCAGGCGTCGTTGTTTACGTATTTTAATCCAACGTCCACTGCCTGTTTGTTGTCGTTGGGAAGAACCTCCAGATGATATCCGGAAGCATTCAGGGCAGATTCCAGCATCCGGAAATGGATGGGGGACATCTGCGGGCAGAGGATGGTATACGTCTCGCGCATTTCTTTTGTGAAGAGCACGCGCTCTATATTGGCTGGAACCACTTTTCTGGGCGCATGATCCTTCTGATCCCGCACGCGGATGGCGGAGATCAGGGAACGGATCCGGATTTTGGCGGCCCCCAGATTGTTGACCTCGTCTATCTTGAGACAGGTATAGATCTTTCCGGAATTCGTAAGGATATCGCCCACCGCGTCTGTGGTGACGGCGTCCAGGCCGCATCCGAAGGAATTCAGCTGGATCAGATCCAGATCGTCTCTGGTTTTTACAAAGTTGGCGGCAGCATACAGCCGGCTGTGATACATCCACTGGTCCATAACGATGAGCGGACGCTCCACCGGATTCAGATTGGAGATGGAGTCCTCCGTAAGAACGGCGAGTCCGTAGGAATTGATCAGTTCCGGTATGCCGTGGTTGATCTCACCGTCGATGTGGTAGGGACGTCCCGCCAGCACAATTCCATGCCTGCCGGTTTCCTCCAGATATTTCAAAGTCTCCGCGCCTTTCTGGTACATTGCCTCTCTGGTGCGGGACATTTCTTCCCAGCCAGCCTTAACCGCCGCCCGCACTTCGCTTTCCGGAATTTCCCGGAACACTTCCACCAGCCGTTTGGAAGCCACCTCCAGGTTTGTGAAGGCCACGAAGGGATTTTCAAACCGTATGTGTTCCGTGCGGAGCGATTCTACGTTGTTTTTGATATTTTCCGCGTAGGAAGTTACAATCGGGCAGTTGTAGTGGTTGGGAGCGTCTTCAAATTCCGTCCGCTCGTAGGGAACGCAGGGATAGAAGATGTACTTGATGCCTTTTCGGATCAGCCACTCCACATGCCCGTGGGCCAGCTTGGCCGGGTAGCATTCCGATTCGCTGGGAATGGATTCGATGCCAAGCTCGTAAATTTTCCGGGTGGAGGGAGGAGAGAGGATCACCCTGTATTTGAGTTCCGTAAAGAAACGGAACCAGAAAGGATAATTCTCGTACATATTCAGCACCCTTGGAATGCCGACGATTCCCCTTTCCGCCTCATCCTCCGGAAGAGGCTCATAAGAAAAGAGAAGCTTGTTCTTAAACTCAAAGAGATTGGGAATGTTTTCCCGGTTTCGCTCCTTCCCGATTCCGCGTTCACAGCGGTTTCCGCTGACGAACTGGCGGCCTCCGGAAAAACGGTTGATGGTAAGGCGGCACTGGTTCGTACAGCCCTTGCATTTTGCCATAGAGGTTGTGAACTGCAGGCTGTTGATCCGGTCAATGGAAAGCATGGAGGTGTCGGCTCCCTCCTGATACCGTTCGCGGGCGATTAGCGCGGCGCCGAAAGCGCCCATGATTCCCGCGATATCCGGACGGATCGCCTGACAGTCCGCGATCCGCTCAAAGCTGCGCAGCACCGCGTCGTTATAGAAAGTTCCGCCCTGCACCACGATGTGGCGGCCCAGCTGGGAGGCGTCGGAAACTTTAATCACCTTATACAGCGCGTTCTTGATAACGGAGTAAGCCAGACCGGCGGAGATATCCGGCACCTGGGCGCCTTCCTTCTGCGCCTGCTTTACCTTGGAATTCATAAAAACGGTGCAGCGGGTGCCGAGGTCAATGGGATTCTCAGCAAACAGCGCCGCTTTTGCGAAATCCTCTACCGAGTAATTCAGAGACTTCGCGAAGGTCTCGATAAAGGAACCGCACCCGGAGGAGCATGCCTCGTTCAGCTGAACGCTGTCCACCGTTCCGTTCTTGATTTTGATGCATTTCATATCCTGGCCGCCGATATCCAGAATGCAGTCTACCTCCGGATCAAAGAAAGAGGCGGCGTAATAATGGGATACGGTTTCCACTTCCCCTTCATCCAGAAGGAGGGCGGCTTTAATCAGAGCCTCGCCGTATCCGGTGGAACAGGACCAGGCGATGCGGGCGTCCTTTGGCAGCTGCTGGTAAATATCCTGCATGGCCCGGATGGTGGTACGCAGAGGACTTCCGTTGTTGTTGCTGTAGAAAGAGTAGAGAAGGGTACCGTCTTCCCCCACCAGGGCCGCTTTTGTCGTCGTCGATCCGGCATCGATCCCAAGGAAGCAGTTTCCTTTGTAAGAGGAGAGGTCTCCGCGCTTCACGTGATGCCTGCTTTGGCGCTGAATAAAGGCGTCATAATCGTCCTGGGAAGCGAAGAGCGGTTTCATCCTGGCCACTTCAAACTCCAGATGAATGGGCTGGGAAAGGCGTTCCCGAAACTCGCCAAGGGAGAGTGTGATCTCTTCCTTCGCGTTCAGGGCGGAGCCGATGGCGGCGAACAGATGAGAATTCTCCGGCATAATTCCGTGCTCTTCATCCAGCTTCAGCGTACGGATAAAAGCCTGCCGCAGTTCGGAAAGGAAATGAAGAGGACCGCCAAGAAAAACCACATGACCCCGGATGGGCTTTCCGCATGCCAGGCCGCTGATGGTCTGGTTTACCACGGCCTGAAAGATAGAGGCCGACAGGTCTTCCTTCGTAGCGCCTTCGTTAATCAGAGGCTGAATATCGGATTTCGCAAACACGCCGCAGCGGGCCGCAATGGAATAGAGGGAAGAATAGTTCTTCGCGTATTCATTCAGACCGGCCGCGTCCGTCTGCAGGAGAGAAGCCATCTGGTCGATGAAAGATCCGGTTCCCCCGGCACAGATTCCGTTCATTCTCTGCTCTACGCTTCCGCCTTCAAAATAAATAATTTTTGCGTCTTCTCCGCCCAGCTCAATGGCAACGTCCGTCTGAGGAACGTAGTGTTCCAGAGAAGAGGCTACGGCGATGACTTCCTGCACAAAGGGAATCCCAAGATGGTTGGCCAGCGTAAGGCCTCCGGATCCGGTGATCACCGGAGCGACAGAAAGATCCCCCAGCTGATCGGCAGCCAGGCTGATCAGAGCGGAAAGCGTTTCCTGTATGTTGGCGTAATGCCGCCTGTAATCCGAAAACAACAGTTCGCCGGAAGGGCTGAGCACCGCGATTTTGACCGTGGTGGAACCGATGTCAATTCCTAATGTATGTAGTGATTGATTTTTCATACAGAAATAATCAAACCTCCTTTTCTGCTTTGAAACGGGACGGGACGTTCCCGGCCCGGCCCGTGGGCGTACTCATTATACGACATATTTTTCAAAAGATCAAATCACTTGCAAACTTAATATTTTCCATATATACTAATATTTCCGGTGGAATGTCTTTTAGAAGAAGGTTGCGTGTGACCATTTTGAAAATGGAAGGCATAATTCAGAAAAAAAGAGGAAGAAACCGAAAAAAAATCAGGAAAAAGAGAGATGCGGATATGTATAGAATTATAAAGAGAGACGGAAGGGCAAAGAGGGCGGAGTTTACTACGGTTCACGGCGTCGTCCAGACTCCCGTGTTTATGAACGTCGGTACGGTGGCCGCCATAAAAGGAGCGGTGGCGACTACGGACCTGGAGGAGATCGGAACGCAGATTGAGCTTTCCAACACGTATCATCTTCATGTGCGTCCGGGAGATGAGCTCATCAAAAAAATGGGGGGACTGCACAAGTTCATGAATTGGAAGCGGCCGATCCTCACGGACTCCGGCGGATTTCAGGTGTTTTCCCTGGCGAAGCTGCGTAAAATTCAGGAAGAGGGGGTTCAGTTTCAGTCCCACATAGACGGCAGGAAAATCTTTATGGGGCCGGAGGAGAGTATGCAGATCCAGTCGAACCTGGCCTCCACCATTGCCATGGCGTTCGACGAATGCCCTTCCAGCAGAGCGGACCGGGAATACGTGCAGAATTCCGTAAACCGTACCACGCGCTGGCTGATTCGCTGCCAAAAGGAAATGAAGCGTCTGAACAGCCTGGAGGATACGATCAACCGGAACCAGCTCCTTTTCGGCATCAACCAGGGAGCGGTCTATGAAGAGATTCGGATTGAACACGCGAAAGCCATCTCGGAGCTGGATCTGGACGGCTATGCCGTGGGCGGCCTTGCGGTAGGGGAGACGCATGAAGAGATGTACCGCATTCTGGACGCGGTGGTCCCCTGGCTTCCCGTGGAAAAACCCACGTATCTGATGGGCGTAGGTACGCCCGTCAACATTCTGGAAGCCGTAGACCGGGGCGTGGACTTTTTCGACTGCGTATATCCAAGCCGGAACGGGCGTCACGGCCATGTGTATACCATCTATGGGAAACTGAATCTCTTTAACGCGAAGTATGAACTGGATGAACGGCCCATTCAGGAAGGCTGCGGCTGCCCCGCCTGCAGACACTACAGCAGAGGTTATATCCGCCATCTTCTCAAGGCCAAGGAGATGCTGGGAATGCGCCTGTGCGTGCTCCATAATCTGTATTTTTACAATCAACTCATGGAGGAAATCCGCGCCGCCATTGAAGAAGAACGGTACCAGTCCTTTAAGAAAGACTGGATTTCCAGATATCAGGGGGAAAATCCGTAAAAAGCACTTGATGAAACGGCTTTCATTGTGTATGATTGTATAGATAGGCTTTTCTGGAAGCCAGAACCACACGGCAAGACCGAGGGATAAAAGGAGGAAATTAGAAAATGCTGAATTTAATGACAGAAACGTCAGGAGCAAGCGGCATGGTGGTAATGCTGATTTACATTGTGATCATCGGCGCGGCGATGTACTTTTTTGCCATTCGTCCCCAGAAGAAAGAACAGAAAAGGATGGCCGCCCTGCTGGCGTCTCTGGAGGTGGGAGACACGGTTGTGACCACCAGCGGATTTTACGGAGTTGTGATTGATCTCACGGATGAAGACTGCATTGTAGAATTCGGAAACAATAAAAACTGCCGGATTCCCATGAAAAAATCCGCGATCGCGGAAGTGGAGAAGCCGGGAGAGGCATAAGGAGTTCTTCGACGACTGCCAAGGAAGCATGGATACAGACGCTTCCCTGGCAGTTTTTTTATCTGTTTCCCCATATTTTAGCGATTTAGCGTAATGAAATGGTTGAAATATGCACAAAAATACATTATTATAGGGTTTATAGCTCTTTTCAGGAAAGGATGATAGCCATATGAATTACAAAATAGCTGTAATACCCGGAGACGGAATCGGCCCGGAAATTGTCCGGGAAGCCCGCAGGGTGCTGGATCAGGCCGCGGCCAGATTCGGTTTTACTCTTTCTTATACAGAACTGCTTTTAGGCGGGGCGTCCATTGACGCTTACGGTGTCCCGCTGACCCAGAAAACGATTGAACAGGCGAAAGCCAGCGACGCGGTCCTTATGGGGTCCATCGGCGGGGACGCGGCTACTTCCCCGTGGTACCGTCTGGAACCGAACCTTCGTCCGGAGGCCGGACTGTTGGGAATCCGCAAAGCCCTGAACCTTTTCGCCAATCTCAGGCCCGCGTATCTGTATGAGGAGCTGAAAGGCGCCTGCCCGCTCAAGGAAGAGATCATCGGCGGAGGATTCGATTTGATGATGGTACGGGAGCTTACGGGAGGCCTCTACTTTGGCGAACGGAAAACCATCGAAGAAAACGGCCAAAAGAAAGCCATTGACACCCTGACGTACACGGAGGAGGAAATCCGAAGGGCGGCGGTAAAGGCTTTTGAGATCGCCCGGAAGCGAAGAGGAAAACTGTGCAGCGTGGATAAGGCGAACGTTCTGGATTCCTCCAGACTCTGGAGAAGCGTGGTGGAGGAAACCGCCAAGGATTATCCGGAGGTGGAGCTTTCCCACATGCTGGTAGACAACTGCGCCATGCAGCTGGTGAAGAATCCGGGGCAGTTTGATGTAATTCTTACGGAAAATATGTTTGGAGATATTCTGTCAGATGAAGCGAGTATGATTACAGGCTCCATTGGCATGCTTTCTTCCGCCTCCCTGAACGAGACGAAGTTCGGCCTGTATGAGCCAAGCCACGGCTCGGCTCCGGATATTGCGGGAAAGGGAATCGCGAATCCCATCGCTACCATTCTCTCCGCGGCCATGATGCTGCGCTATTCTCTGGATCAGGACGCGGCGGCGGACGCGGTAGAGGAGGCGGTAAAGAGCGTCCTCAGGGAAGGATACCGGACGGCGGATCTGATGTCCGAGGGATGCATCCAGGCGGATACGCAGACCATGGGAAGCCGGATCGCGGAGAAAGTCGCGGAGAAATAAAAAAACAGAACCCCAAAAGGAGGATATCAAGGTGAGAAGTGACGCGGTAAAAACAGGCGTGCAGCAGGCGCCTCACAGATCTTTGTTCCATGCGCTTGGTCTGACAGAGGAAGAGATGAAGCGGCCTTTAATCGGAATTGTGAATTCCTATAATGAAGTTGTTCCAGGGCATATGAACCTGGATAAGATTACAGAAGCGGTGAAACTGGGGGTTGCCATGGCAGGAGGCGTCCCCAGAGAATTTCCGGCGATCGCAGTGTGCGATGGAATCGCCATGGGACATCAGGGAATGAAGTATTCCTTGGTAACCAGAGACCTTATCGCGGATTCCACCGAATGCATGGCCATGGCGCATCAGTTTGACGCTCTGGTCATGATTCCCAACTGTGATAAAAACGTGCCGGGGCTTCTCATGGCCGCGGCCAGGCTGAATATTCCCACCATTTTTGTGAGCGGCGGACCTATGATGGCCGGGCGGGTAGACGGGAAAAAACGCAGCCTTTCCAGTATGTTCGAGGCGGTAGGCGCCCATGCGGCGGGAACGCTCAGCGATGAGCAGCTTGCCGAGTTTGAGAACAAAGTATGTCCGACCTGCGGTTCCTGTTCCGGCATGTATACAGCCAACAGCATGAACTGTCTGACGGAAGTGCTGGGAATGGGACTCAAGGGCAACGGAACCATCCCGGCGGTTTATTCCGAACGGATCCGTCTGGCGAAACAGGCGGGCATGCAGGTGATGGAGCTGCTCAAGAAGAACATCCGCCCCAGAGATATTATGACAAAAGAAGCCTTTTTAAACGCGCTGACCGTGGATATGGCGCTGGGATGCTCTACCAACAGCATGCTGCACCTTCCGGCCATTGCCCACGAAGCAGGAATTGAGCTGAACGTGGACCTGGCCAATGAGATCAGTTCCCATACCCCGAACCTCTGCCATCTGGCTCCTGCCGGTCCTACCTATATGGAGGACCTGAACGAGGCGGGCGGCGTGTACGCGGTGATGAATGAGCTGACGAAGCGGAATCTCCTGAATCTCGACTGCATGACGGTGACCGGGAAAACCGTAGGGGAAAACATCAAAGGATGCGAGAACCGGAACCCGGAAGTCATCCGTCCCATTGACCGTCCCTACAGCGAGACGGGCGGTCTGGCGATTCTGAAAGGAAATCTCGCGCCGGATTCCGGAGTCGTAAAGCGTTCCGCCGTAGTGCCGGAGATGATGGTGCACGAAGGGCCGGCCAGAGTATTTGAATGTGAGGAGGATGCCATCGCCGCGATTTTGGGAGGCAAGATCCAGGCAGGCGACGTAGTGGTGATCCGTTACGAAGGACCTAAGGGCGGCCCCGGTATGCGGGAGATGCTGAATCCGACCTCCGCCATTGCCGGCATGGGGCTTGGCTCCAGCGTGGCGCTGATTACGGACGGACGGTTCAGCGGCGCCTCCAGAGGCGCGTCCATCGGCCATGTTTCGCCGGAGGCCGCAGTGGGAGGCCCGATCGCCCTGGTAGAAGAGGGAGATCTCATCCGGATCAACATTCCGGAATGCAGGCTGGAGCTGGCCGTCAGCGATCAGGAGCTTCAGGAGCGGAGAAAAAAATGGAAACCCAGAAAACAGGAGCTTCACGGTTATCTGGCCAGATACGCGTCTCTGGTGACTTCCGGCAACCGGGGAGCGGTTCTGGAGCTTCCCGGACAATCCCATCAGGAATGAGAGGAGAGAGTAGACTATGAAATTAAACGGTTCTGAAATTGTAATAGAATGTTTAAAAGAACAGGGCGTAGATACTGTGTTCGGCTATCCGGGAGGCGCGATTCTGAACGTATACGACGCTCTCTATAAACACAGCAGCGAGATCCGCCATATTCTGACCTCCCATGAGCAGGGAGCGGCCCATGCGGCGGACGGATACGCAAGATCTACGGGCAAGGTGGGCGTCTGTATGTCTACCTCAGGTCCCGGCGCGACGAACCTTGTAACGGGAATCGCCACCGCCTATATGGACTCTGTTCCCCTTGTGGCGATTACGGCAAACGTATCGGTTCCCCAGCTGGGAAGAGACAGCTTCCAGGAGATTGATATTGCGGGCGTCACAATGCCCATTACCAAGCATAACTTTATAGTGAAGGATGTGGCGAAGCTGGCGGATACCATCCGCTGGGCGTTCCGGATCGCGAAAGAGGGAAGACCGGGACCGGTGCTGGTGGATATCACCAAGGATGTGACGGCGGCGGAATGGGAGTACGAGTACCAGAAGCCGGAACCCATTGAACCCAGTACAGAGTATATCCGGGAATCGGATCTCAATCTTGCCGCGGATATGATCAATCACAGCCGCCGTCCCTTTATTTTCGTAGGAGGGGGCGCGGTTATTTCCGGAGCTTCGGAAGAACTGAAAATCCTGGCAGACAAGATGCACGCTCCGGTGGCGGATTCCCTGATGGGAAAGGGCGCCTACAACGGAGAAGAGGAGCTGTACTGCGGTATGCTGGGCATGCACGGCACCAAAGCGGCGAATCTGGGCGTGACCCGCTGCGACCTTCTGGTGACGATAGGAGCCCGGTTCAGCGACCGCGTGGTGGGCCAGGCCAAGAGCTTTGCCAAAAACGCCAAGATTCTCCAGATTGACATCGATCCGGCTGAGATTAATAAAAACATTGTGGTAGACGCCAGCGTGATCGGAGACGTTAAGGAAGTCCTGAAGCGTCTGAATGAAAAAGTGCAGGATCTGCGCCATGACGAGTGGGATGAAGAGATTAAGGAACTCAAGAAAAAATATCCTCTGAAATACAAGGAAGAGGGCCTTTCCGGTCCCTATATTGTGGAGCAGATTTACAAGCTCACCAGGAACAACGGCATTATCGTCACCGAGGTAGGGCAGCATCAGATGTGGGCGGCTCAGTTTTACAAGTATACCAAGCCAAGAGTGCTTCTGACTTCCGGAGGCCTTGGCACTATGGGATACGGACTCGGCGCGGCTATCGGAGCCAAGGTGGGAAATCCCGATAAGACCGTAATCAATATTGCGGGTGACGGATGTTTCCGGATGAATATGAATGAAATCGCAACCGCGGCCAGATACAATATTCCGGTGATTGAAGTCGTAGTGAACAACCATGTTCTTGGAATGGTGCGCCAGTGGCAGAGCCTCTTCTACGGCAAACGCTATTCTCAGACCATTCTCCAGGATCAGATGGATTTCGTGAAGCTTGCGGAAGCCTGCGGAGCTCAGGGAGTCCGCGTTACGACCAAGGAAGAATTCGTTTCAGCGCTGAAATACGCGATGGAACTTGGCAAACCCATCGTGCTGGACTGCCAGATCGAGTCGGACGACAAGGTATTCCCCATGGTTGCTCCGGGGCAGCCCATTGCCGACGTCTTTGACCAGGACGATATCGCGGAGGAATAAGCAGACAGAAGTTTTTTGTTTTTGGATGAGGAGGAGAGAACTGTGAGCAGAGTATACAATTTTTCAGCGGGACCGGCTGTATTGCCGGAGGAGGTGCTCAAGGAAGCCCAGGAGGAAATGCTGGACTACAGAGGCTGCGGCATGTCTGTGATGGAGATGAGCCACCGCTCAAAAATGTTTGAGTCAATTATCGAAAAAACAGAGGCGGATTTCAGAGAACTGGCCGGCATTCCCTCGGAGTATAAGGTATTGTTTCTCCAGGGAGGCGCAAGCCTTCAGTTTGCCATGATCCCCATGAACCTAATGAAAAACCGGGTGGCGGATTACATTGTAACCGGCCAGTGGGCCAAAAAGGCATGGCAGGAAGCGCAGAAATACGGCACGGCCAATAAGATCGCTTCCAGCGAGGATAAGACCTTTACGTACATCCCGGACTGCAGCGATCTTCCCATAAGCCCGGACGCGGATTATGTATACATCTGTGAAAACAATACGATCTACGGGACAAAATATAAAAAGCTTCCCAATACCAAGGGCAAGCTTCTGGTGTCCGACGTTTCCTCCTGCTTTTTGTCAGAGCCCTTTGACATTACCCGGTACGGAATTCTTTACGGCGGCGTGCAGAAAAATATTGGCCCGGCCGGTATGGTGATCGCCGTGGTGAGAGAAGACCTGATTACCGACGATGTGCTTCCCTTCACGCCTACGATGATGAAATACAAAACCCACGCGGACGCGGGATCCATGTACAATACGCCAAACTGCTACTGCATTTATATGTGCGGCAAGGTTTTTGAGTGGATCAAGCGGCAGGGGGGACTTGCCGGCATGAAGGAGAAAAATGAGAAAAAAGCCGCGGTTCTTTATGACTTCCTGGATCAGAGCCGGATGTTTAAGGGAACGGTGGTAAAAGAGGACCGTTCTCTGATGAACGTTCCTTTCGTCACGGGAAGCAAAGAACTGGACGCCAAATTTGTCCAGGCGGCGGCAGAAGAAGGACTGGTTAATCTGAAAGGCCACCGCACCGTGGGCGGCATGCGGGCCAGCATTTACAACGCCATGCCGATGGAGGGCGTGAAAACCCTTGTGGAGTTTATGAAGAAATTTGAAGAGGAGAATTTGTGATGTACCGTTATCTGTGTATGAATCAGATCTCGGAAGTCGGGATCAGCAGCTTTACGGAGGAATATACGAGAACGGAGACTCTGGAGGACGCCCATGCCCTGCTGGTCCGCAGCGCGGACCTTCACAAGGTGGAACTGCCGGATTCGCTTCTCGCCATAGCCAGAGCGGGAGCGGGCGTCAACAACATTCCTCTGGAGGAGTGCTCACAGAAAGGAATCGTAGTATTTAATACGCCGGGGGCAAACGCCAACGGGGTAAAAGAACTGGTATTTGCCGGTATGCTGTTGGCGGCCAGGGATATCATCGGGGGCGCGAACTGGGTCAGCGCCCAGGAAGGAAATCCGGCGGTGTCCAAGGACACGGAAAAAGAAAAAAAGAAATTCGCCGGGAGCGAGCTTCTCGGAAAAAAGCTTGGGATCATCGGCCTTGGAGCCATCGGCGTTCAGGTAGCCAACGCGGCGTATCATCTTGGAATGGATGTTTACGGATTTGACCCCTACATTTCTGTGGAGGCCGCATGGAACCTTTCACGGAACATTCATCATATCAGCGATGTAGAGGAAATTTACAAAAAATGCGACTACATTACGATCCATGTCCCGCTGACGGATGCGACCAGACATATGATCGACCGGGCGGCACTTGGAAAGATGAAGCCGGGCGTCGTGATTGTAAATTATGCCAGAGATCTTCTGGTGGATGAGGAAGCGGTACTGGAAGCGATCCGGGAAGGAAAGGTGCACCGCTACGTTACCGATTTTCCAAACGCGGTCACAGCCGGGAAACCGGGCGTCATCGCCACGCCCCATCTGGGAGCTTCCACGGCGGAATCGGAGGATAACTGCGCGGCAATGGCCGTAAATGAACTGAAAAATTTCCTGGAGCACGGGAACATACGAAATTCCGTGAATTATCCCAACTGCGACCTGGGAAAATGCACGGCTCCGGGCAGAATCGCTATTTATCACAAAAACGTAAAAATGATGATCGGACGCTTTGCGGAGATCCTTTCGGATACCAACATCCGCAATATGAGCAACACCAGCAAAGGCGCTTATGCGTATACTCTCATCGATCTGGATGAGAAAGCGGATCAGGAAATGCTTTCCAGGCTGGAAGCGGTTGACGGTGTGATCAGAGTCCGGAATATCGCGAGACAGTGACGGAGGAAGGTATGGCAGATATAAAACCGTTTCGCTGTATTCGGCCGCTTCCGCAGCTTGCGCCGCGGGTAGCGGCCCTGCCCTACGACGTGTACAGCAGGGAAGAAGCGGCCGAAGAAGCGAAGAAAGATAAGCTGTCTTTTCTGAATATTGACCGACCGGAGACGCAGTTCGGGCCGGAAGAGGATATGTATTCAGATAAGATGTACCAAAAAGCCCACGATATGCTCAGACAGGAGATCCAGGACGGGATTTTTCTTCAGGATGAGGAGCCCTCGTATTATATTTACGAGCTGACCATGGAGGGAAGAACGCAGACCGGCCTTGTGGCCTGCGCTTCTGTTGAGGACTATCAGAACGGCGTCATTAAAAAGCACGAAAATACGAGACCGGAGAAAGAAGAAGACCGGATCCGTCATGTGGATGTTTGCGGAGTTCAGACCGGACCGATTTTTCTGGCTTACAGAGGGAAGGGTGAGATTACCGAAATTCTTTCGGAGGCAAAGAAGCAGACGCCTGTTTTTGCCTTTCAGTCTCCGGACGGAATCACGCACCGCGGCTGGATCCTCTCCAGAAAAGACTGGATTTTGAAGATTCAGGAGGCTTTTTTGGCGATTTCCGAAATCTACATAGCGGACGGCCATCATCGGGCGGCATCTGCTGTAAAAGTGGGGCTGAAGCGAGGAGCAGACTTTCCGGAAGCCCAGTATTTTCTGTCGGTTCTCTTTCCGGCAGAGGAGCTTTTGATTCTGCCTTATAACCGCGTGGTAAAAGATCTGAACGGACGCAGGCCGGAGGAGATTCTGGAAGAGATCGGCAAAAGCTGCGAGATCCGTCCGGAAAGCGCGTTTTCCCAGCCGGCGGAAAAAGGAACCGTTACGCTGTATCTGGCGGGACAGTGGTATTCGCTTCGTTTTTCCGGACCAAAAGAAGAACAGGATCCGGTAGCCGGGCTGGACGTCTCCCTGCTTCAGAATCAGATTCTGGAACCGATATTCGGAATCCGGGATCCCAAGACGGATCCCAGAATCCAGTTCGTAGGGGGAATCCGTGGGATGGAAGAGCTGAAAGCAAGGGCGGACCAGAACGGAGGAGCCGCGTTTGCGATGTATCCCACTTCGATTTACGAGCTGTTTCAGGTGGCGGACGCGGGGCTTTTGATGCCGCCCAAGTCCACCTGGTTTGAACCAAAGCTTCGAAGCGGTCTGTTCCTTCATGATATTAGTGAAAAATAAATAAAAGATTGGAAGAAAAGTGATTTTTTTGCCGCATTTTGTGGATGCCTGTTTAGGGGATTTGAAAAGTGCGGCGTTTTTTTTAGTTAATTTGCCACTTATTCTTGTCATTGTTTGAATAAAATGATAAACTATATGCATATTAAAATCAAAGCCTTGGGAGGGTTACCATATGGATGAGAAGTTGTATAAAATGATGGATTGGGCTGGTGTGGAGGCGATTGTCTATTCCGAAGAAGATCATCCTCATGATCTCTTAGGACCGCATCTGACCGAAGAGGGTGTAATGATTCAGGCTTTTATTCCGGGAGCGAAAGAAGTCTCCGTAAAAATAAAAGGCGGCAAAAAGACTTATCCTATGGATCTGGAAGATGAGGCAGGGTTCTTTTCGGCTCTGATTCCGGGAAAGAGGATTCCGTCCTATACATATGTTGTGACCTTTGAGAACGGGGCCGAGCAGGAATATGCCGATCCCTACAGCTTTGCTCCGCAGATCACAGAGAAGGACACGAAAAAATTCAATGCGGGGATTTGCTATGATATCTATGAAAAACTGGGCGCGCATCCTATGACGATTCATGGCGTGCAGGGCGTATACTTCGCCGTATGGGCGCCGAACGCCATGCGGGTCAGTGTTGTGGGCGATTTCAATCTCTGGGATGGAAGGCGCCATATGATGCGCAGACTGTGGGATTCCGGCATTTTTGAGATTTTTATTCCGGGTTTGGAGCCAGGCACGCTTTACAAGTATGAGCTGAAGGCCAGAGGCGGCCTTACGTATCTGAAAGCGGATCCCTATGCCAACGCCGCTGAGCTTCGTCCCAACACGGCCTCTGTAGTGGCGGATCTGACGAAATTTGAATGGACCGATCAGAAGTGGATGGAAGAGAGAAAGAAACAGAATACGAAAGAAGCTCCCATGTATGTTTATGAGATGCATCTTGGCTCCTGGCGGAAGCCTCAGGACGGTAGGCCGTTTTACAATTACCGGGAGCTTGCCCCCATGGTGGCGGATTATATCAAAGAGATGGGCTATACGCATGTAGAGCTGATGCCTGTGATGGAGCATCCTTTTGACGGCTCCTGGGGGTATCAGGTGACCGGGTATTACGCGCCTACCGCCAGATACGGGACGCCGGAGGATTTCATGTATTTTATGAATTATATGCACAATCATGGAATCGGAGTGATTCTGGACTGGGTTCCCGCTCATTTCCCAAGAGATACCCACGGGCTTGCGGCTTTTGACGGCACCTGCCTTTACGAGCATCTGGATCCCAGAAAGGGAACGCATCCTCACTGGGGCACCCTGATTTATAACTATGGCAGACCGGAGGTGAAGAATTTCCTCATCGCCAACGCTCTGTTCTGGAAAAACGTATACCATGCGGACGGAATCCGCATGGACGCTGTGGCCTCCATGCTTTATCTGGATTATGGAAAGAACGACGGGGAATGGGTGGCCAATATTTACGGCGGCAATGAAAACCTTGAGGCGGTAGAGTTTTTAAAGCACCTGAATTCCATCTATAAGAAAGACAAGGACGGCGCTTTGCTGATCGCGGAGGAATCCTCTGCCTGGCCCAAGATCACCGCTCCTGTGGAGGACGACGGGCTTGGGTTCGATTATAAATGGAACATTGGCTGGATGAATGATTTCCTGGGTTATATGCAGCTGGATCCGATTTTCCGTTCTCATCATCACGGCGAGCTGACCTTCAGCATGATTTACGCGTACAGCGAAGATTTCATCCTTACGCTGTCCCACGACGAAGTGGTGCATGGAAAAGGTTCCATGGTCGGGAAGATGCCTGGAAAGCGCAAGATGAAATTCGCGAATCTGCGGGCGGCTTACGGATTCATGGCGGCGCATCCCGGAAAGAAGCTTCTTTTCATGGGTCAGGATTTCGCGCAGTTTTCGGAGTGGGACGATGCCGGGGAGCTGGACTGGGAAGCTCTGGACGCCGAGGAGCACCAGCAGCTGCAGCAGTATGTAAAAGCGCTGATTGCTTTTTACAAAAAACATCCGGCCATGTACTGCAAGGATTACGATCCCATCGGATTTGAATGGATCAACAACATCTCCGCAGATGAAAACATGCTGGTGTTCATGAGGCGGGGCAGAGTGCAGGAGGAAGACCTTCTGGTCGTATGCAACTTCTCGCCGCTGGTATATGAGGACCACAAGATCGGCGTTCCTTACAGCGGAAAATACAAAGAAATTTTCAACAGCGACAGCGTGGAGTTCGGTGGAGACGGCAATACGAATCCAAGGGTGAAGGTATCGAAGAAAAGCGAATGCGACGAGAGAGAGAATTCGATCCGCGTTCTGGTTCCGCCCATGGGAATTTCGATCTTCAAATGTACCCGCACGGAAGAAGAGGAAGCGCCGGTAAAGGCGCGCCGCGCAAGGAAACCGCGTTCGGCGCAGGAGAAGAAAGCGGAGCCCTCAACCAAGGAAACTGCTGTAAAAGAAGCTCCCGCAAAGGAAACTCCCGCAAAGGAAACTCCCGTAAAGAAAACAGAAGCCAAAAAGACGGCGGATAAAAAATAAGCGGATCAAGTCCCCGATGCAGAACAGAAAGGAGCGGGCAGCGTAAGATGGCGAAGGAACATGTACATGTGAATGAGGATGGAACGGTATATGAACACAGTCACGCCCACTCCCATTCGCATACGCATACGAATACGAAGGCTGTGCTGAACCGCCTGGCAAGGGTGATCGGTCATCTGCAGTCGATCCGTCACATGGTGGAAGACGGAAGAGACTGCAGCGAGGTTCTGATTCAGCTTTCCGCTGTAAAAGCGGCGATCAACAACACTGGCAAGGTCATTCTCCAGGATCACATCCAGCATTGTCTGGTAGACGCCATTGAATCCGGGGATATGGAGGCCGTACAGGAATTGAACAAAGCGATTGATTCCTTCATCAAATAAAAAGCGGAATAGGGTTCCGGAACCTATTCTCAAGAGGGAGGTGTAGTGATGGGACAATTTAGTTTGGCTGATATTTTAAGCAAGAGCAGCTATCTGGTATGCCTGACCGGGCGTGAGATGATGGTAGAGGACGGAATTGATTCCATGCGGGACATGAAGACCGCGTATGAAATCGAACTCAAGTACGGATATTCTCCGGAAGAGGTGTTCAGCGCCCAGTTCTTTTCTACCAGACCGGAACAGTTTTATGAGTTTTACCGAAGCGAGGTGCTGGCGCAGGCGAAAGAACCTGGGAAAGCCTACGGCGCTTTGGCGGCCCTTGAAAAAACCGGAATTCTGAAATGCGTGATTACCCGGCAGCTTTTTAATCTGGAAAAGCGGGCCGGCTGCCAGAATGTCTATAACCTACACGGCAATATTTATGAGAACAATCACTGTCCCAGGTGCGGCCGGATTTATCCCATGGATTATATGAAAAAGGGAAAGGTTCCCCTGTGCGAAACCTGCGGCGTTCCGGTTCATCCCGGCGTGGTGCTGCTGGGGGAGATGGTGGAGATTGGGAAGATTACCCGCGCGGCAGACGAGGTATCCAAAGCAGACACGCTTCTGATTCTTGGAAGCAATATGCGGACAGAGATTGTGCAGCAGTTTATAAAATATTTCCAGGGCGACCGGATTGTCCTTATCAACGCGGCGTCTCATTTCGCGGATCGGGAAGCGGACTATTGCCTGTATGGAAAAATAGCGGATTATCTGGGAGAAGTTCTGCAGGAACTGAAACAGAAACCAACAGAAAAGAAAGGGTAAGATTCCGTCAGGCCGCAGGAAACTGCGGCCTGATTTACGTCTGAGGAAGGGAACTTAAAAAAAAATCAAAAAAGACTTGCCAAATTTCATAAAAGTATATATAATAAACAGGTCAGTTGATTTGACAACTGAGATGCTGGATTAGCTCAGTCGGTAGAGCGACGCATTCGTAATGCGTAGGTCGTGGGTTCAAGTCCCATTTCCAGCTTAGGTCAGAAGCCCTGCTTACGAGCAGGGCTTCTTTTGTGGTTCAAGAAAAGCGTACGCAGAAAAGACGGCGCATCCCGTCACAAAACGAGTTACGCCGTCTTTCTTCCGCGCGGTTCCATCCGTACCGCATATCAAATGGAGATAGGGGGACTCGAACCCCTGACCTATACGTTGCGAACGTATCGCTCTCCCAGCTGAGCTATATCCCCATGACCATGGAAGCAAGGAGGCTCGAACTCCTGACCTTTCGCGTGTGAGGCGAACGCTCATCCCGGCTGAGCTATGCTTCCAACAGAAAATATTATATCACTTCCAACGAAAAAATCAACTAAAATTTTACACTTCTCGAAAAGCGCAGAACATCCGGGATCTTCTGCGCTTTTCTGAAAAGAAAGAGAGGAAAAATCAGCCTCCGTTTCCGCAGGGCGGACAGGAGACCGGAGCGTCAAAGCTGGAATTAAAGGCATAAAAATTTTTGCTGTCCAGCTGCTCCTGTACGGAGCGGAGCGCTTCGCCGAATCTCTGGAAATGGACAATTTCTCTCGCCCTCAGAAAACGAATGGGATCTGCGACTTCCGGATCCTTTACCAGACGCAGAATGTTGTCATACGTTTTCCGGGCCTTCTGTTCCGCGGCCAGATCTTCAAAAAGATCCGCCAGGGGATCGCCGCTGGACTGGAATTCGCAGGCGTTGAAGGGAATCCCTCCTGCCGCCTGGGGCCAGATACCGGCTGTGTGGTCCACATAATAGTTGGCGAACCCGGATTTCTCGATTTCTTCCGGGGTAAGATTCCGGGTAAGCTGATGAACGATTGTGGCTACCATTTCCATGTGGGCAAGCTCCTCGGTCCCCACATCGTTCAGCACGGCCATGCAGATCCGGTTGGGAGCGGAAAAACGCTGGGAGAGATACCGCATGGACGCGCCGATTTCTCCGTCCGGGCCACCGTACCGACCCATAATAATCTCATCGATCTTGACGTTAAGACAAAAAAGTCTCACCGAATACCCACATCGCTCCCCATAATACCAC
>CALWMW010000027.1 GCA_944382085.1 uncultured Lachnospiraceae bacterium
GCTGGAGGCTTTGAGCATCGGCGTTCCCATGAAGGAGGACGACGTTGCTCTGCGCTGCAATTTTGTGACGCTGACCGAGGAGGAACCCTACGAGAAAAAAACGATTCTGGATCACAGCTCCGGAGAGATTTCGACGGAAGAGGCCGGCGTCCTTCTGGAGGCGGTGAAAAAGGAACTGGAGACAGAAGAATTTCAGTTTTATCTGGGAACCAGCTACCGGCACTGCCTGATCTGGCATGGGGGGAAGGTACTTCCCTTCGCCGCGCCCCACGATCATCTGGGAGAGAACATCGGACCTTATCTTCCGGCGGATCCCAGGTTTCTGGAGCTTCAGAAAAAGAGCTATGAGATCCTTTCCTGCCATCCCGTCAATCAAAAACGAAAAGAAGACGGAAAGAACCCGGCGAACAGCTGCTGGTTCTGGGGAGCGGGGACCAGGCCGGGCCTTGCGCCTTTTCGCGACCTGTATGGAAAAGAGGGCGTCATGATTTCCGCGGTGGATCTTTTAAAGGGGATCGCGGTAGGAGCCGGCATGCGGGTAAAAGAGGTGCCGGGCGCCAACGGCGGTTTAAACACCAACTATGAGGGAAAAGCCAGGGCGGCGGTGGAAGCGGTTCTGAAGGAAGGAGCGGATTTCGCCTACATCCATCTGGAAGCGCCGGATGAGATGTCCCACCAGGGCAGCCTGGAGCGGAAGATAAAGGCCATTGAGAACCTGGACGCCAGGATCGCGGGCCCGGTCTATGAGGCCATGGAGGCCTCCGGAGAGCCTTACCGGCTTCTGATTCTTCCGGATCATCCGACGCCTCTTAGGACCAGGACGCACAGCGCGGAACCCGTTCCGTACCTTTTGTACGACAGTACGAGGACGCTGGGAAGCGGGACGCAGTACGGAGAGACGGCGGCCAGGGCCAGCGGGATTTTCCGCAGAGACGGATACCGGCTGATGGGAACTTTTTTAGAGGAATAACAGCAAAAAAAGCAGGAGCTTCCTGCTTTTTTTCATCTCAGATAAATTCCGGCTCGCCCTGCGAGAAGGGCGGAACCTCTTCCTTTCGGCGTTCGCGGGGAGTCTCTTCGGGGATTTCCTCAGGCTCCGGATGCTCTTCGGAGAAATCCCCTTCATAGGAATCGTAAAGTTCTTCCAGCTGCTCCAGATAGTTGTTTACCATGGAGCGCAGCTGCGGATTGGTAAACGTATAGACGAAGGAGCCGATAAAGAGGGCCAGCGTCAGGCAAAGCCCCAGCATTCCGCAGACCAGCCCGGACTTTCCTTTTCCGCCCACAGCGTAGCGTCCTCTGGAGAGCAGCGCGCACAGAATCGCCAGGGATCCGCAGGGAAGAGGAAGGTACAGCATGGAAAGGCTGTGAAGGGAGATGACGCCGATTCCCAGTCCGGCCATAAGGGTCAGAAAAGAGGAAATCAGAAAAACGGGCGCCAGAACACCCAGAACAACGGAAGCCGTTTCCAGGGAGGAATACCCGGAGGGAAAATCCGAGGCCTGGGCTTCCAGATCGCCTGCCGCCTCCAGGTAAAACAGGGCTTTGGAGGTTTCCAGATAGGGAACCAGCCAGAGCAGGCCGATGCCAAAGGACAGAAGGCACAGAAGGAAAAGGCCCAGGAAGCTCAGAAGAAGCAAGAAATACGAAAGCTTCCGTCCCTGCATAAGCGCGCGGCTCTCCCGGATCAGTTCCGTGGTTCTTTTCCAGGGGGCGTCCGTATAGAGGTAAGGGACCAGAACCACGCCCAGGAAGAAATACAGCCAGATTCCAAGAAGCGCTCCGGTGAGAAGGAGAGCAGCGGGAAGGAAGACTGACAGAGACCAGAGGAAGGCCAAAAGGAAAATCAGCGCGAAAAGAGACAGATACAAGAAAAAGTAAAACAGCAGAAGCGGTTCTGCCCCATGGGAAAAGGCGTACGCCATGTCGCCGCGCTTTGGGGACTGGCGGCGGCAGAGGCTCAGATAAAGACGGCAGAGGCCGGTCCGGAAGACAGAAAGAAACAGAACCGTAATGAACAAGGCCAGGAGATACAGGATTGAAGTCCTCCAGTTCGGGAAAATACTCTCCAGGGCCTGATTGACCAGCAGACTGACCAGGAAGTAAAGCAGATGGGTGCTGACAAAGAAGCCGTAGCGCCCCAGAAGCAGCTCCCTGGCCTGTTTTTTTATGGCTTGTCGGGTGGATGACATGAAAAATCCTCCTTTGTAAAAACTGGATTTATCATAGCACAGCCCTATGGAGATGACAAGGGAGTTTGGCGGGGAATCCTTGCCCCGCGGGACAAAGTCCTGTATAATAGTCCCGTGCGCTGCTTTTGGCGAAAAAGCAGACGAAAAAGCGGCAGGAGGAAAAGAACGAATGGACCTGATCGAGAGACTGGCGGAGGAACTGAAAATCAAGACATGGCAGGCGCGGGCGGCGGTGCAGCTGATCGATGAGGGGAATACGATCCCTTTCATCGCCAGATACCGGAAAGAAGCTACGGGTTCCCTGAACGATGAGGTGCTGCGCAGTCTTTTTGAACGTTTGAATTATCTTAGAAATTTAGAGGAAAAGAAGCAGCAGGTGCTGAAAGCCATAGAGGAACAGGGAAAGCTGACGATAACGCTTCGGGAGGAGATTCTGAGCGCGCAGACTCTGGTAACGGTGGAGGATCTCTACCGGCCGTACCGGCCCAAACGACGGACCAGAGCTACCGTCGCCAGGGAGAAAGGGCTGGAACCTCTGGCGGATCTGATTTTGCTTCAGAACGTGAAGCGGCCGTTGGAGCAGGAAGCGGAGATTTTCTGCAGCGAGGAAAAGGAAGTTCTCACGCCCCAGGACGCCCTGGCCGGTGCTTCCGATATTCTGGCGGAGCGGGTTTCCGATACGGCGGCTTACCGTACCCGGATCCGGGAAATGACGGTAAAAGAGGGCCTGCTGACTTCCGCGGCCAAAGATCCCAGGGAAGAATCGGTGTACGAGATGTATTACGAGTATACGGAACCGGTGAAAAAGGCGGCGGGCCACAGAATTCTCGCCCTGAACCGGGGGGAGAAGGAGAAGGTGCTGAACGTAAAGATAGAAGCGCCACAGGAAAAGATTCTTTCCTATCTGGAAAAGAAGATCCTTGTCCGGGATAATCCGTATACAACGCCTTTTTTAAAAGAGATGGCCCAGGACAGCTACCAGCGGCTGATCGCTCCGGCGATCGAGCGGGAGATCCGCAATGAGCTGACGGAGAAAGCGGAGGACGGAGCCATCCGGGTGTTCGGAAAGAACCTGGAGCAGCTCCTTTTGCAGCCTCCCATTGCCGGACAGGTGGTGCTGGGCTGGGATCCGGCCTTCCGGACCGGCTGCAAGCTGGCCGTGGTGGATCCCACCGGGAAGGTGCTGGACACCGCTGTGGTATATCCCACAGCGCCGACCACGGAGGCGAAAATCCGGGCGGCCAAAGATACGGTGATCCGTCTGATCCGGACGTACGGGATTACGCTGATTTCTCTGGGAAATGGAACGGCCTCCAGGGAATCGGAGCAGATGATTGTGGAGCTGTTAAAAGAGATACCGGAAAAGGTGGCGTACGTCATTACCAACGAAGCGGGAGCCTCCGTCTATTCTGCCAGCAAACTGGCTACAGAAGAATTTCCGGAATTTGACGTGGGACAGCGCAGCGCCGCCTCCATTGCCAGAAGGGTACAGGATCCTTTGGCGGAGCTTGTGAAGATCGATCCGAAATCCATCGGAGTGGGACAGTACCAGCACGATATGAACCAGAAAAAGCTGGGAGAAGCCCTGGACGGCGTTGTGGAGGATGCGGTAAACCGCGTGGGCGTTGATCTGAATACCGCTTCCGTGCCTCTGATGGAGCATATTTCCGGGATTTCAAAGAGCCTTGCGAAGAATATTGTAACTTACCGGGAGGAGCATGGACGGTTTGAAAACCGCCGGGAGCTTTTGAAGGTGCCCAAGCTTGGGCCGAAGGCTTACGAACAGTGCGCCGGGTTTATGCGGATCTTGGGAGGCGGGAACCCTCTGGACCAAACCAGCATCCATCCGGAGAGCTATGAGGCGGCGGAGCGGCTGTTGGAGAAGCTGGGCTATACAAAAGCATGGGTAGCGGAACCCGGCTCGAAGGCCATCCTGATTCGCGATTATGGAAAGATGGCGGAGGAGCTTGGAATCGGAGAGCCTACCCTCAGGGATATGGTAAAGGAACTTTGCAGTCCGGGAAGGGATCCCAGGGAAGAGATGCCAAAGCCTATCCTGCGCACGGACGTTCTGGAGATGAAGGACCTCAAAGAGGGCATGGTTCTCAAAGGAACGGTAAGGAACATTACGGATTTCGGAGCTTTTGTAGACATCGGCGTTCACCAGGACGGCTTGGTGCACATTTCTCAGATCACCGACAAAAAGTTTATCCGTCATCCCATGGAGGCGGTTCACGTAGGCGACGTTGTGGAAGTGAAGATTCTTGGCGTGGACCTGAAGAAGAAAAGAATCGCCCTTACCATGAAGCTTTAGCGCTATTTTCCGATTGACAAGGGAAAAGCGGTATGCTAAAATCCTATTACTGTACTAGGAATTAAAAACGGAATGTACAGGGATGCAGATAAAGAGAGGCAGGAAACAGAATGCTGAAAATTGAGAATCTCTCCTTTGATGTAAACGACGACAAAGGAGAAAAGGAGATTATTAAGGATCTGAATCTTGAGATTCAGGATGGAAAATTCGTGGTGATCACCGGACCAAACGGCGGAGGCAAGTCTACCATGGCCAAGCTGATTATGGGAATCGAAAAGCCCACGTCCGGCAGAATCCTTTTTGACGGAATCGACATTACCGACCGGAATATAACGGAACGCGCCAGGCTGGGAATCAGCTTTGCCTTTCAGCAGCCGGTGCGCTTTAAAGGAATCCGGGTGCTGGATCTGATGCGGCTGGCTTCCGGCAGAAGACTGAGCGTGGCGGAGGCCTGCGTATACCTGGCGGAGGTGGGACTCTGCGCCAAGGATTATATCAGCAGAGAGGTGAATGCCAGCCTTTCCGGAGGGGAACTGAAGCGGGTGGAGATCGCTACGGTCCTGGCCAGGGGAGGAAAACTGGCAGTTTTCGACGAGCCGGAAGCCGGCATTGACCTCTGGAGCTTTCAGAATCTGATCCGGGTGTTTGAACGGATGCAGAAGACCACCCAGGGATCCGTCCTGATTATCTCCCACCAGGAGAGAATTCTGAACATTGCCGATGAGATTGTCGTGATCGCGGACGGACACATTGTGAAGCACGGAGCGAAGGATGAGATTCTGCCTCAGATTCTGGGAACCGATTCCGCGGTGGACGCCTGCAGGCGGCTTTCCGATTTCGCGGGACAGCCGGAACAGGCGTGAGACAGGAAAGGAGCGGACGATAGATGGCAGACGAAATTCAGGCAAGGCTTTTGGAAGAAGTGGCGGATCTTCACGGGGTTCCGGAGGGAGCCTATAATATCCGGACCGACGGGGAGACCACCGGGAGAGGAACCACGGCGAACATCGATATTGTGACGAAAACGGACTGCGCGGGAATCGAGATCCGGATCAAACCCGGCACGAGAAACGAGAGCGTCCATATTCCGGTGGTTCTCAGCAAGAGCGGCATCAAAGAGACGGTATACAACGATTTCTTTATCGGAGAGGACTGCGACGTGGTGATTATCGCCGGCTGCGGCATCAGCAACTGCGGCCAGCAGGATTCCCAGCACGACGGCGTGCACCGGTTCTATGTGGGAAAGAATTCCAAGGTCAAATACGTGGAGAAGCACTACGGAGAAGGAGACGGGCTGGGCAAGCGCATTATGAACCCGGCCACGGAAGTGTATCTGGAAGAAAACAGCCGGGCCGAGATGGAGATGGTGCAGATCAAAGGGGTGGATTCCACCGTACGGACCACGAAAGCAGAGCTGAAGGCGGGCGCGAACCTGGTGGTAAGGGAGAGGCTGCTCACCCATGGAAGCCAGAACGCGGTGAGCAGTTATACAGTGGAGCTTAACGGGGAGGATTCCAGCGTGGATCTGGTATCCCGCTCCGTGGCCAGAGATTCCTCGACGCAGACCTTTGAGTCCAGGATCTCCGGAAATACAAAATGCTCCGGCCACTCCGAGTGTGACGCGATTATTATGGATCAGGCAAAGATCGTCGCTGTGCCGGGCCTTACGGCCAATCACGTGGACGCGGCTCTGATTCACGAGGCAGCCATCGGAAAGATTGCCGGAGAGCAGATTGTAAAGCTGATGACTTTGGGACTGACCGAACAAGAAGCGGAAGAGCAGATCATCAGCGGATTTTTGAAATAGACAGAAAGCAGCAAGGCCGGATCCCTTTTGGGAATCCGGCCTTGTTTTATCTGGTTTTATACATGCAGCTTTCGCTGGATCGCTTTGACTACTTCCATGATGGGAATAATCAGGAAAGCAAGTCCTAAAGCGATGCCATACTCGTTCAGATCAATGGGGGTAAAGTCGAAGGCCGCCGCCAGGAAAGGCACTTCGATCACCGCCGTCGTCAGGATCAGAGAGACAATCATCGCTCCGTAGAGGAACAGATTGTGGCTCTTGAGGGTGAAAAGAGATCCGCGGCGGCTTCTCATATTCAGAGAATGGAAGATCTCTACCATGGAGAGCGTCAGGAACGCCATAGTGGTGCCGTCCGGGCTGTTTACGAATTCCCATACGCCGCTTTCCACGTGATGCCCGATCAAATAGGAAGCCATGACCAGAACGGTGACAATAAAGCCCTGGAAGAACACGTCAAAGCCCATGCCCCCGGCAAAGATTCCCTCTCTGGGATTTCTGGGCGGCCGCTTCATGCTGTCCGCTTCGCTCTTCTCCAGTCCCAGAGCCAGGGCGGGGAAGCAGTCCGTAATCAGGTTGATCCACAGAAGATGAACGGGTTCCAGGATGGTAAATCCGATCAGGGTAGCAAAGAAGATGGCCAGCACCTCCGCCAGGTTGGAGGCCAGAAGGAACTGAATGGCCTTCCGGATGTTGGCGTAGATACGTCTTCCTTCCTCTACCGCAGATACAATGGTGGCAAAATTATCGTCTGCCAGTACCATATCCGCCACGTTTTTCGTAACGTCCGTTCCGGTGATTCCCATGCCGACGCCGATATCCGCGCTCTTAATGGAAGGAGCGTCGTTGACGCCGTCGCCGGTCATGGCGGTGATCATTCCCTTGGCTTTCCAGCCGTTTACGATCCGCACCTTATGCTCCGGCTGTACGCGGGCGTATACGGAGTAGTGTTCGATGTTACGCTGGAAGGAAATGTCGTCCATTTCATTGAGCTGGGCGCCGGTGATGGCTTCCTCCGGACCGGAGATAATGCCAAGCTCCATGGCGATGGCTACGGCCGTATCTTTGTGATCTCCGGTAATCATAATGGGACGGATGCCCGCTTCCCGGCATTCCACAATAGCGGCCTTTACTTCCGGACGGACGGGGTCGATCATGCCGGACAGGCCGAGGTACGTAAGCTCCTGCTCCAGAACTTCGGGTTCCGAGCTTTCCGGCCTGGACGGCCACTCCCGCATGGCGCCGCACAGCACGCGCAGGGCGCGGTCCGCCATGGCTTTGTTGCTCGTCAGAATTTCCTGACGGATTTCCTCGGTCATGGGAACCACAGATCCGTTTATGGATGCCTTGGTGCAGCGCTTGAGCACTTCGTCCGGAGCGCCTTTGGTAAACTGGAGAATCTTATGGTCCGCGGTCTCGTGGATGGTGGACATCATCTTGCGCATGGAGTCAAAAGGCGCTTCCCCGATTCGGGGATACGTCTTCTTGAGTTCCGGTTTGGGGAGCCCCGCCTTGGAAGCGTCGTTTACGAGAGCGCACTCAGTGGGCTCTCCGGCGGCCTCCCCGGTATCCGGATCAAGCTCCGCGTCGGAACAGAGGGCCATAGCGGTGATCAGCATTTTTTCATCCT
>CALWMW010000028.1 GCA_944382085.1 uncultured Lachnospiraceae bacterium
TCCAGGATAATCACATCGTACTCGCAGTAGGCAAGGATCTCCCCCAGAAAGCTCAGCCATTCCTGGCCGCTGACGTCCCGGATGTCCGCAGGGGACAGCGCCGGCGGGATGTACTGAAGCTCATGGAAAGTCTGTATGACCGAGTTCAGCTTGTAAACCATGCTTCCCTCCTTCTGCCGGGCGAAGTAAATGAGATCGGAAAGGTCCGCCCGGTACCGGACCCCGAACAGCTCTTCAAAGCCGGAAAATTCCTCAAAGTTAAGGTACAGCGTCTGCTTTGTCTCCGCCAGGATCTCTCCCAGCGCCAGGGCAAAGCAGGTCTTCCCGGTCCTGCCGGCCGGCGAATAAACCCCCAGAATCGTCGTCCGCTTGGATATCAGCGGAAAGACCTGGGCCTGCCGTTCTCCCGCCGAGTAGTATTCCATCACCTCCGATACCAGGGCGTCGGAAGACTGATACTTGTACACAAAGGGATACTCCTCCAGTTCCCCCAGCTTCTCCCCCTCAGACAGGATAATGATGCGGTTCACAGGCAACTCCCGGATCTCATTGCACATGGCCCTGGAAGAAATCAGAAGAATCTCCAGGGGGTGCTTCCTGGCGTAGGCCACCAGGCTCTCCACATTGGTAAAGGCCTGCACCTCAAAGGGCGTGCTTTTCTTTTCATTCAGATAGTCCATCAGGCTGCAGGCGTAGGACGCCTCCAGATCGCAGACCGCAAAAATACTTTTTTTCAATAGATCCCTCCTAAATAACAAAGTGTTCCCAGCAGTACCGGGACGGCAAAACAAAACCGGTCTTCCTCCAAAGCGTTCTCCCGGTAAGGCTTCCACTCCTTCGTCCTGGCGTATTCCCTGACATAGCTCAGAAAGCAGGCGGTCCGCCGCCAGAAGCTTTTCTTCCGATAAAGAAGATACAGACACAGGATCCCTCCGAAAAAAGAGGTCCATACGATACACCGGAAGCATTCTCCAGGCGTCAGGAAGCCTCCCACGGCGCAGAGCAGTTTAATATCCCCCGCGCCGATCATACGGAAATAATACAGCCAGCCCAGCAGGACCACAGGAAGCAGGGCGCTGCCCAGGCACAAAACCAGGCCCGCGCCTCCTCTTGCTGCCGTCTGATAAACGAGACCGCAGCAAAAGCCCGCAGCCGTCAGGGCGTTGGGAATCCTTCCCTCCTTCAGATCCCAAAGGGTTCCTGCTTCTGTAAGCACCAGAAGGGACAGAAGCTTCAGTTCTCCTAACCCATGAAATCGCCTCCTTCCCGGTAACATTCTCCAAAAAAAGAGAATTTCTGTCCTTTGCATAATTATGAATGTATTTGAATAATCTTGGAAAGATATGCAGAACTGCATACGATTCGCTTTGAGAGAAACAGATTTGTTTTGCGAAGTAATTTCATTATACCACGTTTTTGCGTTTTGTAAATATCTTTTGAGGATATTTTTAATCTTTTTCTGCGTCTCATTGAAATGATATGAGATGAAGCGGCGCGATTTTTCTGTTCCCTCCGGTCAGAAAAAGTTTGCGTTACCGTTTTTTCTAGTGTATAATAATTCCGGATGTGGGGAGGACTTACAAAGAAGAGCCGTCTCACAGAAATTATTATTACGAAAGGGGCAGTTTATATGTCTTACACAGAAGAGATCTACGAGCGGGTAGTCGCTCAGAATCCGGGCGAGCCGGAATTCCACCAGGCAGTCAAAGAAGTCCTGGACTCTCTGAAACTTGTAATTGACGCAAATGAAGAAAAATACCGGGCAGTCAGCCTGCTTGAACGTCTGGTAGAGCCTGAGAGAATTATCTCTTTCAAGGTGCCGTGGGTAGACGATAACGGCAAGGTTCAGGTGAACAAAGGATACCGCGTACAGTTCAACAGCGCCATCGGACCCTACAAGGGCGGCCTGCGTTTTCATCCCTCAGTAAACCAGAGCATTCTCAAGTTCCTTGGTTTCGAGCAGATCTTCAAAAACTCCCTGACCGGGCTTCCCATCGGAGGCGGAAAAGGCGGTTCCAACTTTGACCCCAAAGGAAAATCCGACCGTGAGGTTATGGCTTTCTGCCAGAGCTTTATGACAGAACTTTCTAAATATATCGGAGCGGACGAGGACGTGCCTGCCGGAGATATCGGCGTAGGCGGAAGAGAGATCGGTTATCTCTACGGACAGTACAAGCGTGTGACCGGCCTGTATGAAGGCGTTCTCACCGGAAAAGGACTGACCTGGGGCGGTTCTCTCGTTCGTACCCAGGCCACCGGCTACGGCCTGATCTATATCCTGGAGGCTATGCTGCAGGAGCACAAGATGGAGCTTGCCGGAAAAACGGTAGTGGTATCCGGTTCCGGAAACGTAGCCATCTACGCTACGGAGAAGGCTCAGCAGCTGGGCGCCAAGGTAGTCGCTCTTAGCGATTCCAACGGATACGTATACGATCCCAACGGCATCAACCTGGATGTAGTAAAGGAGATCAAGGAAGTACGCCGCGGCAGAATCAAAGAGTATGCCCAGGCGGTTCCCGGCTCTGTTTACACCGAGGGCAAAGGAATCTGGACCATTAAGTGCGACATCGCGCTTCCCTGCGCGACCCAGAACGAGCTGAATCTGGAGGACGCCAAGGCTCTGAAGGCAAACGGCTGCTTCGCTGTAGCGGAAGGCGCCAATATGCCTACCACCAGAGAAGCCACCGACTACATCCTGGAGCAGGGCATGATGTTCCTGCCCGGAAAGGCTTCCAACGCAGGCGGCGTTGGTACCTCCGCTCTGGAGATGTGCCAGAACAGCATGCGCAGAAGCTGGAGCTTTGAGGAAGTAGACGAAATGCTTCAGAAGATGATGAAGGACATCTACGCAAAGATCTCCGACGCCGCGAAGCGTTACGGCGTAGAGGGAAATTACGTGATCGGCGCGAACATCGCCGGCTTTGAGAAAGTGGCGGACGCTATGATCGCTCAGGGTACGGCTCTGTAATCGGTTTTTCTTGCTTTCATCGGCAAACAAAACCCGCAGGACTTGGGATAAAGTCCTGCGGGTTTTTTCTTTTCGGCTTTTGGATGCCTTTACAGATCCAGCTTCAGATCGTTCTCCTTGATCCACCCCTTCTTCCGCATGGGCGCGGCAAAAAGCAGCGTCAGCACAGCGGGAAGGAGAAAACAGATCAGCGCCATCCCGGCCCAGTCGAAAGCGGTAACCGCCGCTTTCGTTCCGGCTTCCACATCCGCGATCCAGCCCGTATATACTCCGATCTGCCCCACGAAGCCGCAGGTCCCCATCCCGGAGGCTACGGCAGCTCCGTTCATTTCCATCTTAAAAAGGCAGGTGGCCAGAGGACCGGTTATGGCGGAAGCCAGGGTCGGCGGAAGCCAGATCCTGGGATTTCTCACAATGTTTCCCATCTGCAGCATGGAAGTGCCAAGGCCCTGGGCCACCAGACCGCCCCAGCGGTTTTCCCGGAAGCTCATTACCGCGAAGCCTACCATCTGGGCGCAGCAGCCGGCCCCCGCCGCGCCTCCCGCCAGTCCCGTCAGCCCCAGCGCCGCGCAGATTGCCGCGCTGCTGATGGGCAGCGTCAGCACGATTCCCACGATCACCGACACCAGAACGCCCATGAAGAAGGGCTGAAGATCCGTAGCCCACATGATCGCGCTTCCCACCTCATTGGCCGCCGCGCCGATGGCCGGGGCGAACCACATGGAGAGCAGAGCGCCGGAGATTATGGTCACGCAGGGCGTCACCAGGATGTCGATCTTCGTCTCCTTGGAGACGATCTTTCCAAGCTCCGCCGCCGCGATGGTAATCACATAGACCGCCAGAGGGCCTCCCGCTCCTCCCAGCGCGTTCGCCGCTTCCCCCACCGCAATGAGGGAAAACAGCACCAGGGGCGGGCACTGCAGCGCATACCCGATGGAGACCGCCATGGCCGGCCCTGTCACCGCCTTAGCATAACCTCCAATGTCCACCAGCACCAAAATCCCGGCCTGCTCCCCCAGCGTACTGATAATGGTACCGATGAGAAGCGATGCGAAAAGTCCCTGCGCCATGGCGCCCAGGGCGTCGATTCCGTACCGTTTCAGGGAAAACACAACATTTTTCCGCGTAAGAAAAGCGGATATCTTACCTCTCTCTTTCATAACAGCCTCCCTTGCAAGATTGTTAAAATTATACCAGTTTTTTTCCGGATCTACAACCGCGGATTTCCGCCTGACAAAAAAACAGGCAGGTTTTCGCCTGCCTGCCCGTTTTTCCTTTCTTTTACTGGTAATCCTCCAGCGCGCCCAGAGTTACGTCTACCTTCTGTTCCTGGTATTCCCCGTCGTGCGCCTGGCTGATGGTGAGCGTCACCGTCTCCCCGGAAGCGTAATACTGAAGCTGGTCTTTCAGCTGATCCATATTGGTTACGCTGCTTCCTTCAAACTTGGTAATGATGTCGCCTCTCTGAAGTCCGGCGTCCGCAGCCGGGCTGCCTTCGCTGACCTCTGTCACGTAGACGCCCTGAGGAATTCCATACAGAGAAGACATTTCCTCGGATACGGCCTCTCCGGTGATGCCGATATAGGCCCGCTCGCTGTCGTCCACGACTTCCGTCCTCGTCTCACGGTTCATCAGGTCCTCCAGGATCGGCTCCGCGTTTGAGATGGGGATGGCGTATCCCATGCCTTCTACCCCGTTCTCCGCAGCCTTGGCGGAATTGATGCCGATGACGCGTCCGTTCATATCCAGAAGCGCTCCGCCGCTGTTGCCGGGGTTAATGGCCGCGTCGGTCTGAATCATTTCCGCAGAATAGTCTTCCAGCTGGATGGTACGGTTCAGAGCGCTGATGATGCCTGTGGTTACGGACTGTCCGTATCCTAGGGCGTTTCCGATGGCAACCACCTGTTCCCCGATGTTCAGCTCATCCGAATTGCCGATCTGAGCGATCTTGATCTGAGAAAGGGTATCGTCGGAAAGGTCGTCCAGGTTCACGGCTACCACCGCCAGGTCGTTGGACTGGTCTCCGCCCTTCACCTCGGCGCTGTAAATGCTGTCGTCTACGAAGCCCACGGAAAGTTCATCCGCATCTTCGATTACGTGATAATTGGTGCAGATCAGAAGCTCGGTATCGTTTTCTCCGATGATGATGCCGGAGCCGGCGCTCTCGCTTTCGTATTCATACGTGCCGCCTCTGCCTCCGTACAGTCCGTACATGCTGAAAATGTCCCGCACCTCGGTCACGGATTTGTTGGTAATGGATACAACCGCCGGCATAACCGCCGCCGCCACATCTTCCACCGTAGCGACGCCTTCCTCATCCTCCACTTCGGCCTCGCCCACGCTGGACGTGGAAACCAGGCTGTAGGTGCCGACTCTTCCTTCCGCGTCCGCCTCATCCTGACTGGCAAATCCGGTCAGTCCGAAAATCGTTCCCGCGGTCAATGCTCCTGCGCAAAACAATGCGATTCCTGTTTTTTTCCTCATAACTAAAACCTCCTTATGTAAGAAGGACCGTTGATCCATTGATTCGTCCTTGTTCTTATCCTTTTCCTTTGTTACGCCCGTAGTATAACAACCGCCTTTGTCGAGTTTGTGTTTACTTTGTGGCAAAATTGTGAATTCTAACAAACGGCGTCCTCTTCCTTTTCCTTCAGAAGCAGAAGCCCGAACCAGGTCACCAGGTTCCCCTGATTCAGAAAAGAAATCCCTGCTTTTTCCGCCAGGGCGGGCACTACGATTCCGTACCCCTCAATGCAGGGCAGCATCGCCTCCGGGCGCCGACAGGGTCCTTCCGGATAGGAGCAGCGCTCGCACAGAGAGCAGGAGTCTCCGGACAGAGCCAGGATCTCTTCAAAACAGGGGGCAAAAATCTGCCGGATCTGCCGCGTAATCTCTTCGTGTCCCGCTTTGCTTCGGAAGACTTCCTCCAGGTTTTCCGCGTCCGCCACCTCCGCTACCGTGGTAAACACAAAAGCCTCCGAGTACTTCCGGCATCTCTCCCGGCATTCCTCCACGCTCCCTACTCCCGGAGGGCAGGACCAGCTTTTCCCGTACCTGGGGCATTCCGTACGGCAGATATAACGGACTTTCTCGGAAAATTCTATCTGATCCGTCTCCATCCACTGGTATTCCACAACCGGAAGCTCCATCAGCTTCTCTTCCAGCGCTTCCCTGAGGTTTTTTTTCAGCAAAACAGTTTCCTCCCCCGCCTTATCCCTTGATTTTTACTATGAAAATTGATAACATCAGGATAGAATGTCCGGCCGGTTCCGGCCGGCAGCCCTATTATATCACACTCTGAAATCCGGGAGAATACAAATGTTGCTTACACTTTTACCTGTCGTGGGAATGATTCTGCTCTATCTGTTTCTTTATTATGCCGCGGGATCCCTGGTTTTAAAGCTGGTTCCGGGAGCGGTCTCCTCCGTGCCCTTCCGCTTTATCCTGGGATTTTTCGTGTATTTCTTTCTCTTCACGGCGGTGACCCTGCCTCTCAAGATGACGCTGCAGCCCCTCTCTTTGCTTTCCGCCGTCTGGGGCGTGATCCTGATTCTGCTTGCGGCGGCTTTTCTGCTTACGGGCATCCCCCATGTGAAAGCTTCGCTGGCGTCCCTGAGGGTTTTCCTTTCCGGACGCGGGAAATACGTGCTGGCCGCCCTCCTGGCCCTGATTCTTCTTCAGGTGTTCTGGTTCAATCTCAACGATGAGACCTACGCCATCTGGGATCAGTCCTATTACCTGGGGGATACGGCAACCTCCCTGTACACCAATACCATCAGCCAGTATAATCCTTACACCGGACGGATTCTGGACTTCCTGAACACAGAATATCTTCTGGAGACCTACCAGAACCATGGTTCTGTGATGTGCCAGATTTTCTCCCTGCACCCCATGGTGGAAAATATGACCGTGATGGCTTCTGTGGTGATTATTCTGTATCAGCTGGTCTTTTATGAAATCGGTATGCTTCTGTTCCACAACAACCGGTGCAAAAGCATTCTCCTGGTTTTCTTTTTGTTCCTTCTCAATGTGTTCAGTTTCAATCTCTACACAGCGGCGGAGTTTTTGATGATCCGGCCTTCCGAGGGCAAAACCATCCTGGCGGTTCTCATCCTCCCCACGCTGTTTTATCTGTTTCTGTGCGCGGCTCAGAAGCCGGGCCCGCACCGCTACTGGCTGTACACGCTTCTGGTGATCCTGGGATCCTTCGGACTGAACATGTCCTCCATCTTTATGATCCCCTTTGAGATCTCCGCTTTGTATTTGCCCCTTTGCCTGAAACGGAAAAGCATCCGCGTCTTTGGGCAGTATCTTCTGTTCCTGGCGCCCTGTCTTTTCTTTTCTGTCCTGTATATTATAACAAAAAATTACTGGATTATTTACACCGGAAGGTAGGTGAGTTCTGTGGACGCTTTTTTTCAGTTTTCCAATATCACGTTTCTCTATGACTCCTTCCGCACGGCCATGGAAGGGGTGGAATGGTTCGCGGCAGCGTATTTTCTCTGCCTGGTCTGCTTTTTTGTCGTGGGAAAAAGTCTGCTGAACGACGCCTTCGTCTATCCCTTTGCCTTTATGGCCCTGACGATTTTCAACCCCTTCCTCATTGTGCCTGTGGCGGAAGTCATCGGCCTGACCAGCCGGATCCGCCGGCTGTTCTGGCTGCTTCCCATCAATCTGGTGCTGGCCTACGTGTTCGTACTCTTCGTCAGCCGCCCCAGAAAATGGCCTCTGCGCGGCCTGGCCGCCCTGATCTGCGCGGTCTTTGTGATTTCCTGCGGCAGCTTCGTAAATCCGCATCTTCAGATGCCGGAAAATATTTACAAAACCACCGATACCATTCTGGAGATATCCGCTCTTATTGAGGAGGATGCCCGCAGAACCGGCACCGATAAAGCCGCGCTCTATTCCAGCCAGCAGCTTCTGGAGCTTCGCCAGTACGATCCTTCCATCCGAAGCATCCTGCGGCGCACGGATCTCCTGGACTGGAATCTGGAAAATACAGACGAAGAGACGGTAGAGCGGGTCATCCGCTCCGGCCACCATCTTCACCGCCTGGCCCTGGTGTCCCGCTACGGCCTGCACATCGACCAGGAAGCATTTATGAAAAGCGCCCGGCAGTGCAATGCCAATTACCTGATTTCCAATACGGACATGAATCTTCAGGAATATCTCACCAGCGCCGGGTACGAGCTTCTGGATATCGTCGACCACTTTGAAGTATACCGGATCCGGCCGGAGGAGGGATAATATGGCAAATTTCTGTCTGATGCTTCAGTATGACGGCTCCCGCTACAATGGCTGGCAGCGTCAGGGAAACACGTCCAATACCATACAGGAAAAACTGGAGCGGCTCCTGGAATCCCTCTACGGAGAACCCATAGAGCTTCACGGCTCCGGAAGGACGGACGCGGGCGTTCACGCCCTTGGCCAGATCGCGAATTTCAAAATTCCCAGAATGTTAAGCCGGTACTCCCGCCGCGAGATCCTGGAATATCTCAATGCGTCCCTTCCCGCGGACATCCGGGTACTGGGAGTTGAGAAAGCGGACGACCGGTTTCACGCCCGGCTTTCCGCCGTGGGCAAGCTCTACGAATACCGCATCGACTGCGGCGAGATTTCCAATATTTTTCAGCGCCGGTATCTCACCAGAGTCCGCGAACCTCTGAACATAGAAAAAATGCGGCAGGCCGCCGCATTTTTGACCGGTACGCATGATTTTAAAAGCTTCTGCGACAACCGCCGCATGAAAAAATCCACCGTCCGCACCATTTTTGACATCACCCTGGAAGAAAAAGACGGAATTCTCTCCATCCGCTATCACGGGGATGGTTTTCTCTACCACATGGTGCGCATCCTCACCGGCACCCTGATCGATGTGGGTACCGGCGACCTCCCAGCCGGCCGGATCCCGGCGATTCTGGAAGGAAAGGACCGTTCCCTGGCCGGCTTTACCGCCCCGCCCCAGGGACTGTTTCTGGTGGAAGTCTACTATCCGGAAGATGCCGGAAACGCCTAGTATGTTTTCAGAATCTGCCACAGGGCGGAAACCGGAAGCCCCACTACGGTATTATAATCTCCCTCAATCTCATCGATCCAGGCGGCGAAGGCTCCCTGGATTCCATAAGCGCCTGCCTTGTCCATGGGTTCCCCGGTCCGGATGTATGCTAGGATCTCTTCCTGGGTCATGGGGTAAACCCGCACCCTGGTTTTCCGGTGGAAGGTATGGCGCTTTGTCTCTTCTCCCCGGTCTTTCACAAGCACCGTAACTCCGGTATACACCTCATGGTCCCGTCCCTGGAGCGCGCCCAGCATGGCGGCCGCTTCGTCCTCGCTTTTCGGTTTTCCCATAGGGCTTCCGTCCAGCCACACCAGCGTATCCGCTCCGATGAAAATCCCTTCTTCTTCCATTCCCGCCGCTTCTTCTGCTTTCTGAAGGGAAAGCTCTTCCGCGATCTCTCCCGGTTCGGTTTTCGTAATGACCTCTTTTCCTTTTCCGGGCCGCACTTCAAATTTCACGCCGATCTGTTCCAGCAGTTCTCTCCGCCTGGGAGAGTTGGACGCCAATACAATCTTTCTCATCCTTCGTTTCCTTTCCAGAAGCCTTCCTGTCCCAGCTCCGCCATGCGCACCCGTCCCTTGAACTGAAGCTCTGGGTTCTTGATGCTGACTCTCGTCCCCCCCGGCACGGAGGAAGTGATAAACGCGTTGGAACCAATGGTAGCTCCCTCGCCAATCACGGTCTCGCCCCCCAGAATCGAGGCTCCGGAGTACACGGTCACATTGTCCTCCAGCGTGGGATGGCGCTTCGTATGGCGAAGGTTCTGCCCGCCTCTGGTGGAAAGGGCGCCCAGAGTCACGCCCTGGTAGAGCTTTACGTGATTTCCGATCTTTGTCGTCTCTCCCACTACTACTCCCGTTCCGTGATCGATAAAGAAATAGCTGCCGATCACCGCTCCCGGATGGATGTCGATTCCCGTAAGGTTGTGGGCGTACTCCGTCATAATCCTGGGAATCAGGGGAACGCCCATTCTGTGAAGCTCATGGGCAATCCGGTTCACCGTAATGGCAAAGACGCCCGGATAGGAGAAAATGACCTCGTCGGTGTTAAAGGCTGCCGGGTCTCCATCGTAGGCTGCCTGCACGTCCGTGGCCAGGATCTCCCGCAGGGCGGGAATGCGGTTTAAAAAGGTTTCCACAATCCCGGCCGCTTCCCTTGCCACCTCTTCCTCCGAAAGCTCCGGTCCTCCTTCTTTGTGATAGAGCGCCCTGGTTACCTGTTTCTTTAATTTGTAGTCAATGTCCTCCAGAAGCTCGCCCACATGGTAGGAAATCGACTCCCGGTTCAGGTGTTTCAGCTCGAAAAAGCCGGGGAAAATCACGCACCGGATTTCCTCCAGGATTTCAATAATCAGCTCTTTATTCAGCCGGTTCCTGGCGGCAATGCTGCAGATCTGAGGATAGGCCTCATAGCTTTCCAGAATTTCTTTCACTAATTTTTCCATATACATCCTTCCTGTCTCTCTATTCTTCCTGGCAGATTTTTCTCAGCACTTCTTCGTTCACCGGGAAAGGAGCGTTTTTCAGCTTGGACGGATCCGCCAGAAGCCCGGTCACCGCCCGGTCAAGCAGCGCGGGATCCTTCTCCCTCTTTCCGATCAGGCCATGGAGAAACGAAGTAAAATACTGCAGATCCGGAAACCCCGCAGCCATAAGGACCGTTTTCCGGTCCCCCGGCGCGGCCGCCTTCAGATACCCCGGCAGGAAGTATCCCACCGCTTTTCCGTGGGGAATCCCTTTCTCATAGGTGAAATAATAGCTCAGGCCGTGGGGAAGCGCCGTCCCCGTATGGGAGATCGCCATACCCGCTATGGTAGAGGCGGTCATCAGCGTCCCGTACTCCTTCTCGCCTGCAGCCGCTCCGATCAGGACGTTTTTCACACTGCTCCAGAGCTGCATCCCGTACAGGCTGAGCATCCTGGAAAAATCCGTGGCGTTGGAATTTACGTAGCTTTCCATACAGTGCGCCAGGGCGTCCACCGCCGTGTTGGCCAGGACGTTTCGCCCCGCGCTCTTTAAATAGCTTCCGTCCACCAGGGCATACGCGGGAAAGACCTTATGCGGCAGACTTTTCTTGATCCTTTTGGCGTGGATCGTGAGAATCGAATAGGGCGTAGCCTCCGATCCGGTGCCGCAGGTGGTGGGAACCTCCACCAGAGGAAGGGCGCTGTCCGATCCGTTTTCATATAAGAACTCCGCTCCCTTCTCCGGCTGGGCCATCATAAGCGCCGCCGCCTTGGCGGCATCCATGGGAGAACCGCCTCCGATCCCTACTACGAAATCCGCCCCTTCCGAAAGCCCGAAGGTTCTAAGCTCCATCACAGTCTCTATGGAGGGATTCTCTTCTATCCGGTCAAAAACGCAGAACTCCTTCCCCTCTTTTTTGAGGGCCTCCTTCACATCCTGAAGCGAACCGTTTTTTCCGGAACTTTTTCCGGTAACGATCAGCGCCTTCCGGCCAAGGCCGGCCCACTCCTCGGCATATTTTTTCACACAGCCTGCTTCGCTGTAGATTTTTGTCGGCATATAAAAAAACATATCCCCGCCTCCTTCTCCTGCGGCAGGGGCTGTGAAACACGCGGATCTGCGCCGCATTTTCACAGCCCCTTTTGCAGAAATCTTTTATTTGGATGCTTCCGTATTCTCTTCCTGAGCGGCTTCGTTCATGCCTTCCTGCAGATCCGCCGCTGCCGCGGCGGCGTCCGCCTCCCGCGCTACCGCTTCCTCTTCCGTTTCTTTCTGCGGTTCCTCCTGAGCGTCTTCCTCCGCCGGTTCTGTTTCTTTTTCCGCTTCTGCTTCTTTTTCCGCTTCCGCCGTTTCTTCCGCTGATTCCGCTTCTTTTTCCGCTTCCCCGGCCGGTTCTTCTTCCCTGCGGATATCCTTCTCCTCGGCGTCTACCACCGTCTCCTCTTCCGCAGCGTTCTCCTCATTCTGGGAAAGACCTTCCACTTCCTGGCTGCTTTCCTCAATAGAATCCACCTCCGGCAGCCTGCTGCCGCAGTTGGAGCAGAATTTCTCCGCCGCGGACACCTCGGTATTGCAGTTGGGGCAGAGCCGGACGCCCCGGATCTTCCTCACCTGATCCGCGTAGATCTCAATGGCGCTGAACCGCTCTTCCACCTTGTGAAAATCTTCCTCAAACCCTGCCAGCGGCGCTTCTTTATACTGATGGTACAGCTTCTTTCCGATCTCTGCATACACAGAGTTCAGAAGCTTTTTTTCCTCATGGATCCTCGCGTTAAACTGCCGGACCTCATTCATCCGCTGCACCTCGTTCATGGTATCTTTGCTGAACTTTTTTATCCTTTTGCTGAATTCTTCAAATTTCAATAAGATCCATCTCCTTATCGTTTCCATCTTACTCATTGTAGACCAGGGCCATCATAACCAGATCTTCATCGGAAGCATTCTCCATCCCATGAGACTGACCCACTTCGATGCAGCACACATCCCCCGGTCCTACCTCCGTCCGGCTGCCGTCGTTGTCAATAAAAATGCCCTTCCCCTGGAGAATAAAATACGGCTCCGTATTGCCGACATGCTGATGATAGCCAATGCTTCCCCCTGGCTTTACCGTTACCATGGCATACATGCTTCCGTGTCCATTCAGTTCTTCCTTAGATACGATATGGCGGATCTCCACTTCTCCGCTCCCGCCTCTGAGGCCCTGCACGTTCTGCACGGTTGTCTTTCTTATCATTTCCTATCCCCTCCTGTGTCAATTTTAGAATCAAGACTCTGTATTCATCTTAAAAGAATCCCAAAGGAATGTCAACGTACTTCCCCGTATCTGCGGAAAAATTTCACACACTTTTCGGTTTCTTTTGTTTTTCTTCAGAAATACGGCCTGTTTTTCTGGCTTTTTCCAGCGAGGAATGGTACTATGTCTGTAGATATTTTATTCGGATTCTTATGTTCGGGAAAGGAGATTTTCATGATTGATTTTAAGAACGGCGCTGTTTTCAAGCTGAGAAAGACCGGCGGCTTTTCCAATGAGAAATGGATCGCGCCGCTTTTTGTCCCCGGAGAAGTGTTCATCGGAGAATACCAGGCAGTCCGGGATTATGTGATTTTTACAAACAAACGGGTGATCTCTGTCAATGTCCAGGGTGTGACCGGAAAGAAAAAGGATTTTACCATTCTTCCCTACTCGAAGATTCAGACCTTCTCCATTGAAACCTCCGGCGTCTTTGACCTGGACAGCGAGCTGGAGCTGTATTTCAGCAGCGTGGGGCTGGTAAGATTTGAATTTACGGGAGGCTGCGATCTCTCCGCCATTGCCAGAACCATCGGGGAAAATCTGCTGTAGTTTCCCGGTTCGCTTAGCAAAATGATACCTATAAGAAAGAATTTGATAAACGACCGCCCACGATTCCAAAAAAGCGGAGCAGAATTTTGAATCTGCTCCGTTTTTTAACTGTTTTGTGCTTTGTAGCCTTCGCCCCATGTCCACATGGCGTCCAGAATCGGTTTCAGGCTTTTCCCCAGGGCGGTCAGGCTGTACTCCACCCGCGGCGGGACTTCCGCGTACACCTGGCGATGGACAAGACCCTTTTCTTCCATATCCCGAAGCTGGGCGGTCAGAACCTTCTGCGACACGCTGCCAATGGATTTCTTTAATTCTCCAAACCGCTTTGTTCCGGGCATAAGGTCACGCAGGATCAGAACTTTCCATTTGTCCCCGATCAGCATAAGCGTTGTTTCTACCGGACAGGCAGGCAACTCTCTGGCTTGCTGCATGGTATCACTCCTTTTCAATAGTATCCTTTTGGTAACTACAGCACAATAAAGTGCTTACTTTACAATTAGATAGTACAGAATTATTATAAGCCTGCAAGATAAAAATTACAATCCACCAAAAAAAATTTAAAGTCAGGAGGTATTTATCATGAATGAAGTCGTAAAGTTTTTACAGGAAAATCCCGTACAGTATCTGGCTACCGTAGGCCGTGACGGCAAAGCCAAGTGCCGCCCCTTCATGTTTTCCGGCGAGATGGGCGGCAGGCTGTGGTTCTGCACCAACAACACCAAGGATGTCTACAAAGATATGCAGCAGAACCCCAACATCGAAGTTTCTGTTTCCAGCCCGGCCTATGCGTGGATTCGACTGAACGGTGAAGCCGTGTTTGAGAACAATATGGCGGCCAAGGAGATGTGCATCCAGAACTCCATCGTCAAGGGACAGTACGGCGAGGCGACCAACCCCATTTTCGAGGTGTTCTATCTGAAGGACGCCCATGCCGTGATCGCCGACTTCTCCGGCAACCCGCCCAAGGAGTACGACCTGTAAGGAAAATATCTCAAATATCTTCGGGGCAAGGTGGAATCCCTGACCGGCAGTGACAGTGCGATTGAAGGGAGGTAAGGCCATGACGCAGAATGAAAGATTGAAGTATCTGCTCCGCCGCCTGCTGGCGGAGCGGGGAGAATATACCGACA
>CALWMW010000029.1 GCA_944382085.1 uncultured Lachnospiraceae bacterium
CTATGTCCGCAGGAGGAAGGGGAGAAGGAGAAATGAGCAGAGAAGAGTATTTAAAAGAATTGAAATTCAGACTGATCGATCTTCCGGGAGAAGAACTGATGCAGATGATTGATTATTATGAAGAGCTGATCCTTGACGGAATGGAGCAGGGGTATACGGAGGAGGAGGTCATCCGCAGACTGGAATCTCCGGAAAAGGCGGCCGAGAAGATTCGCGGAGAGTACGGAGGCCTGGTTGTTTACCGCGCAGGGGACTCGCGTCAGAAGGGAAAGCAGGGGTATGAAGCGGAAGATCTGATTCACACGGTCCGGATCGAAAGCGGGAATATGAGAATCCGGATCCGCGCGGCTCAAAGCGGCCCGGTGCGCGTCCTCTTTAAGCCCAGGGAGGGACAGGATCAGGTCACCTTCCAGGAGGAAAACGGCGTCTTCTTTTTTAAACACGAAAGGAAAGAGACATCCCGCCTGGACTGGCTCGGCCAGTTTTTTGACCTGCAGCTTCTGATCCTTGAACTTCCCGTCCGGTTTGCCGGGAATCTTTCCGTACAGACCAGGAACGCAGCTATTTTTGCGGAAGGCCTGGGGAATCTTGCGAAAGCGGAGTTTTGCTGCGGCAACGGTAAGATACGGATCAAAAACAGCTGTATGGAGCAGCTTAGCATAAAGGCCGGCAATGGAAAAGTCGATCTTTCCAGCCTTATGGGAAATCAATTAGAAGCGATCTCCGGAAACGGACTGATTGCCGCCAGAGAATGCCGGTTTTTGCAGCGGCTGATTCTTCAGACCCAGAACGGCGCCGTCACCGGGAAAAATCTGATCGGGGATCATATTTCGATGCAGAGCCGGAACGGATTCATTACCGGAACGATTATCGGAAATGAAAAAGACTACAACATTGAAAGCAGCACGCAGAATGGATTTAACAACCTGAAAAATAGATACAGTCCGGAACGCGGGAAAAGCCTGGAGGCGAAAACTCATAACGGAGGAATCCAGATAGAATTCACAAGCTAAGAATTTCCCGGCGTCCGGAGGGGAGGGTACCTTTTTCGCATCTGATTCTTTCCTCAATTTTGTTATACCAAGAAGAAGCCGCGCGGCAGAAGAGGAAACGGCAGCGGTCCTGGTTTGCTACAGAAGGAAAGGGAGAAGAAGATGGATAAATTATTTCTGCTGATTTACGTAAAAAAAGGAAGAGACGGATGTTACCACGCCTACCCGGCATGGTTTCAGACGGAAAAGGAACTGGAGAAGTTTTTACAGAAGGAACGGAGGAAGAACCGGGAACTGGAAATCGACCTGGCTCTTGAGATCTACAGATACCGCGAGCTTAACGTGACAGGAAAGTAAGGGACTGTTGCCTTCGCCGCCCGGCGGGAGAAGGGCGGCGGCAGAAATACTTAATAAAAAGTGAAAATCTTACGGCTTTCTTGCAGTCTATTTTCAGGTATGATAAAATAGAGTCACAAAACACGTAAGAAAAAACAAAGGGGAATGAATATGAATATTTTGTTTTATCTGGTGCCTAAGAGCGAAGTCATGTATCTCTTCGACGATTATTCCCTGCGTCAGGCCCTGGAGAAAATGGAGTATCACAAATACAGCGCGGTACCTATGATTACCAGAGGAGGAAGCTATGTGGGTACGCTGACCGAAGGGGATATTCTGTGGGAACTGAAACGCACAGATCTGGCGTCGCTCCATGAAGCGGAGGATATCTGTATCAAGAGCATAAGACGGAAGAGGGACAACCAGCCCGTGAACGTGAATTGCAACATTGAGGACCTGGTTATGACCTCCATGAATCAGAACTTTGTTCCGGTGATTGACGACAACGGGACTTTTATCGGGATCGTAACCCGCAAAAGTATTATTGAATATTGCTACAATCAATACAAGGAACATTGTGAGGAAAATCACTAATTCATAAAATTTTAAAAATGGAACGCTCCGATCTTGTAGATTTAATAAAGACATGATAAAATGTTAATGTTTATTTAATAAATCGAAGGATAGGAGCGTTTTTTATGAGAAAAAAAGTATGCCTGGCTTTTCTTCTTTTTCTTCTGGCGTTTTCTCTGGCCGGGGGCACATCGGTGCTGGCCGCGGAGAACAAGACGACGCAGTCCGGCAGGACCGCAAAAAGAAACGGCCTGGTGAAATCCGGGAAATATACATATTATTATTCTTCCGGGAAGAAAATAACCGGCTGGAAGAAGATCAACGGAAAGATTTATTATTTCCGCAAGGAGGCCAGCGGCAGCAAGCCCAAGGGCAGTATGGTAACGGGCTGGCTTTCCATCGGAAGCCGGAAGTATTATTTTTCTTCCAAGGGCGTGATGCAGACCGGGTGGAAGACGATTAAGAACAAGAATTACTATTTCCGCCCAACCGGGAAAGCGAACATTATGGGGTCCATGTATACGGGCTTTAAGAAGATCGGGAAGGACCGGTTTCTCTTTAAAGCGGACGGAAGCGCCACCGTTGGATGGAAGACCTATAAGAATAAGCGGTATTTCTTCAGCAACAGCAAGAAGCTGGGAACCAGGGGAAGAGCGCTCACCGGATGGAAGACCATTGGAAAATACCGGTATTACTTCAGCAGCACCGGCGTTCTGCAGAAGAACAAATGGATCAGCAAAAAATATTACGTGGATTCCAACGGACGGATGCTGAAAAGTACGATCACCCCGGACGGATACAAGGTAAACGCCAAGGGCGTCAAGACCGGAAAGGCCAAAGGCTGGGTGAAATCCGGCGGCAAATACTACTACTATGTTTCCGGAAAGAAGGTTACCGGCTGGAAAACCATCGGCGGCAAGCGCTACTATTTCAGCAAGAGCGGCGTGCGTCAAAACGGCCTAAAGAAAATCGGCAGCTACAAGTACTACTTTAAGAGCGGCGTGATGCAGAAGGGCTGGCAGACCATCAGCGGGAAGAAGTATTACTTCCAGAGCAACGGACGCATGGCGGTGAATACTACGATAAACGGCATTAAGATCGGCTCCGACGGAGTGGCGGACGCATCGGTATCTGTGCTGATTATTTCTGGACACGGCCAGGGAGACGTAGGCGCCATTGGACAGTACGGCAGCACGATCTATTACGAATACAAATATACCCGTCAGTTTGCGAAGCTGATTTACAACAATCTCAAATCCAGCGGAAAGAAGATCAGCGTGACGCTGTACGATCCGGATTATGACTGTTATCAGGTGCTTGCCGGGAAAAAGAACGGACCGGATCCCAATTTCGAGGGTTATGATTATGTTCTGGAGATCCACTTTAACGCCACCGGAACAGCGTCCAAGGATTCCAGGGGAGACGGCTCCTATAAGGGAGTCGGAATGTACGTGAATTCCGCCAAATCCAATACGGCCATTGACAAGCAGATTGTCAAAGCGGTGTCCAGGACCGGATTTAAGATCTGGGGAGGCGGAACCGGAATTTTTACCAGCAGCGGGCTTCTCAATGCCAGGACCTGTCAGAAGCTGGGGGTATCCTATGGACTTCTGGAGACGGCGTTTATAGACGACCGGGATGATATGAAGTTCTACAACGCCAACAAAACTAAAATGGCGAAAGCGGTATCCGACGCGATCCTCAACTACTTTGATTTATAAGAATGCAAGGAAAAGCAGCCGGAGAGTCTGACGTGTTAGAGACTCTCCGGCTGTTTTGTGAGAAAATACTTTGCACAAATAAAGTGTTAAAGTAATTGACAAGGAAAGAAATAGTTGATAAAATAACTAGAAAAGTTTGAGAGACAGGAAAGTTAAAGGTGATACGTATGAAAAGACGGATTTTATCATTGCTGGTGGACAACACCTCCGGTGTTTTGAGCCGGGTGGCAGGACTGTTCAGCCGGCGGGGATATAATATTGACAGTCTTACGGTAGGAGAGACAGCGGATCCCCGGTACTCCCGTATGACGGTAATGGTTTCCGGAGACGAGCTGATCCTGGATCAGATTGCGAAGCAGCTCGCGAAGCTGATCGATGTGGTGGATATTAAAGTCCTTGAAGCCGGCAAGAGCGTTTCCAGGGAGTTGGTTCTGGTGAAGGTCCGCGCTGACGCCCAGGACCGCGAGGCGATTATTACCATCGCCAACGTGTTCCGGGGAAATATTATCGACGTGGGCAAGGATTCCCTTATCGTGGAGCTTACCGGAGAGCAGTCCAAGCTGGACGCCTTCCTTCAGCTGCTTGGGGATTATGAGATCCTGGAACTTGCCAGGACAGGTATTACCGGCCTTTCCAGAGGGTCCGATGACATTCGGTATCTGTAGGAGGCCAGGACGTTCGTTTGTTTGATAGAGGTCGGCTTTTGAAATCGGGGGCCTGCCTTTACCGATATAAAATTTATTTAAGAATGCGAGGATGATGAAAAATGGCAGCAAAAATCTACTATCAGAAAGACTGCAACCTTTCTCTTCTTGAGGGCAAGACCATTGCGGTAATCGGATACGGCAGTCAGGGACACGCGCATGCGCTGAACGCGAAAGAGTCCGGCTGCAACGTAATCGTAGGCCTTTATGAAGGAAGCAAATCCTGGGACAAAGCGGTTGCTCAGGGATTTGAAGTATATACGGCGGCGGAAGCGGCTAAGAGAGCGGACATCATTATGATTCTGATCAACGATGAGAAGCAGGCGACTCTTTACAAGGAGTCCATTGAGCCGAACCTTGAGCCGGGCAATATGCTGATGTTTGCCCATGGATTCTCCATCCACTTCGGACAGATCGTTCCGCCCAAGGATGTGGACGTTACCATGATCGCTCCCAAGGGACCCGGACATACGGTGCGCAGCCAGTATCAGGAGGGAAAAGGCGTTCCCTGTCTGATCGCGGTACAGCAGGACGCTACCGGCAAGGCCAAGGATCTTGCCCTGGCTTATGCTCTGGCCATTGGCGGTGCGAGAGCGGGCGTGCTCCAGACGACGTTCCGCGAAGAGACGGAGACGGATCTTTTTGGCGAGCAGGCTGTTCTCTGCGGCGGCGTAACCGCCCTGATGAAGGCCGGATTTGAGACCCTTGTAGAAGCAGGATATGAACCGGAGAGCGCGTATTTCGAGTGTATCCATGAGATGAAGCTGATCGTGGACCTGATTTTTGAAAGCGGATTCGCGGGAATGCGGTATTCCATTTCTAATACGGCGGAGTATGGCGATTACATCACCGGTCCCAAGATCGTAACAGAGGAAACCAAGAAGGCTATGAAGCAGATTTTGAGCGATATCCAGGATGGAACTTTTGCGAAAGACTGGCTCCTGGAGAACCGCATCGGCGCTCCCCACTTCAAGGCAATGAGAAAGAGAGAGGCTGCCCATCAGCTTGAGAAGGTAGGAGAAGAGCTTAGGAAACTTTATAGCTGGAATGACAGCAGCAAACTGATTGACAACTAATCCGGCGCGCAGGCGCTCATAAAAGGAAACAGACAGGGAATCGGCTGCAGGACGAAAAGCGGATTCCCTGTTTCTTTTTCAAAAAAATAGAATCGTAGGCAGGGAGGATTCAGAAATGGGAATGACAATGACGCAGAAGATACTGGCTGCGGCAGCCGGTCTGGAGTATGTGGAGGCCGGACAGCTGATTGAAGCGCAGCTGGATCTGGTGCTGGGAAACGACATTACATCTCCGGTGGCAATCCATGAGATGGATAAGTTTAAAGAAGATAAAGTGTTTCACAAAGACAAAATCGCTCTTGTGATGGATCATTTTATCCCGAACAAGGACATTAAATCCGCGGAGCACTGCAAATGTGTCCGCGAATTTGCCTGCAAGCATGAGATAACCAATTATTTTGACGTCGGAGAGATGGGAATTGAACACGCGCTGCTTCCGGAAAAAGGTCTGACGGTAGCCGGCGATGTGATCATCGGCGCGGATTCCCATACTTGTACCTACGGCGCGCTGGGCGCTTTCTCCACTGGCGTGGGAAGTACGGACATGGCGGCCGGGATGGCTACGGGAAAAGCATGGTTTAAGGTTCCTTCGGCCCTTAAATTCGTCCTTACCGGAAAACCAGGGAAATGGGTAAGCGGAAAGGATATTATTCTTCATATCATCGGTATGATCGGCGTGGACGGAGCCCTGTATAAATCCATGGAATTTACGGGAGACGGAATTTCGTATCTTTCCATGGACGACCGCTTTACCATCGCCAATATGGCCATTGAAGCCGGCGGCAAAAACGGAATCTTCCCGGTGGATGAAAAGGCGGAAGCGTACATGAAAGAGCATTCCAGCCGTCCTTATAAGATCTACGAAGCGGACGAGGACGCGGCGTATGACGCGGTGTACACCATCGATTTAAGCTCCCTCAGGCCTACGGTGGCCTTTCCGCATCTTCCGGAGAACACCAGGACTGTGGACGAGATTACGGAAGAAATCAAAATCGATCAGTCTGTAATCGGTTCCTGCACCAACGGAAGAATCGAGGATCTCAGGATTGCCGCCCGTATTTTGAAGGGCAGAAAGGTAAAGAAGGGCGTTCGCTGCATTGTGATACCGGCTACGCAGGCCATTTATCTTCAGGCGATGGAAGAGGGGCTGCTGAAGATCTTCATTGAGGCAGGCGCTGTGGTAAGTACGCCTACCTGCGGACCCTGCTTGGGCGGATATATGGGAATTCTGGCGGATAAAGAACGCTGCGTCTCTACCACCAATCGGAACTTTGTAGGAAGAATGGGACACGTGGGATCCGAAGTGTACCTGGCCAGCCCCGCGGTAGCGGCAGCCAGCGCGGTGACCGGAAAGATCTCTTCGCCGGAAGAATTGGAAGCATAAGGAGGACCTTGGAACATGAAAGCAGAAGGAAGAGTTTTTAAATATGGCGATAATGTAGATACCGACGTCATCATTCCGGCCAGGTATCTGAATTCTTCAGATCCGGCGGAGCTGGCGCTGCACTGTATGGAAGACATTGACGCGGATTTTATCCATCAGGTAAAAAAAGGAGACATCATTGTGGCGGAAAAGAATTTCGGCTGCGGTTCCTCCAGAGAGCACGCGCCCATCGCCATTAAAGCGGCCGGGGTAAGCTGCGTAATCGCGGAAACCTTTGCCAGAATCTTTTATCGAAATGCCATCAATATCGGTCTTCCGATTATCGAATGTCCGGAGGCGTCCAAAGGGATTGAAGCCGGTGACGAGGTAGAAGTGGATTTTGACAGCGGTATCATTACCAACAAGACCAAGGGAACTCAGTTTAAAGGACAGGCGTTTCCGGAGTTTATGCAGAAAATAATCAAGGCGGAAGGGCTGATTAACTACATCAACCAGCAGTGATTTTACTCTTGATTTTCCTAAGCGTTATGTTATAGTTAATATTGTAGCGAAACTGTTGTATGGTATGCACAAAGCGCGTAAAAAGGATCTTTTCGGTTGATTTTCGCGCAGTGCGAGAGGAGAGGTAAGGAAAATGAAGAAAGCGACAATGTTTGCTGCTGCGGCAGCTCTTGCGATCTCTCTGGTGGGATGCAGTTCCCAGCCGAAAGAGACGGAAGTGGCTACAGAAAAAGTCACAGAGGCTGTCACCGAAGCGGAGACGGAAGCGACTACGGAGGCGGAATCTGAGACAGAAGAAGAAACGGAAGCAGAGTCTGAGACAGAAGCTATGACCGAGACGGAATCCGAGACGGAAGCGACTACGGAAGCGGAATCTGAGACGGAAGCCACCACCGAAGCAGAGTCTGAGACAGAAGAAACCGAGGCAGAGTCTGAGACCGAAGCCACGACCGAAGCAGAGTCCGAGACGGAGGCCACCACCGAGGCAGAGTCTGAGACGGAAGTCACCACCGAAGCAGAGTCTGAGACAGAAGAAACCGAGGCAGAGTCTGAGACGGAAGCCACCACGGAGGCGGACTCTGAGACCGAAGCCACGACCGAAGCAGAGTCTGAGACGGAAGAAGAAACCGAGGCAGAGTCCGAGACAGAAGCGACCACAGAAGCAGAGTCTGAGACGGAAGAAGG
>CALWMW010000030.1 GCA_944382085.1 uncultured Lachnospiraceae bacterium
ATTATGCTGGGCGTTTTCTGGGTTACCTTCGCTTTCGCGGGAACGATTCTCAGCGATCTGATGGCCGCGGGAATCGACTGGGTGACGCAGGCCGCTGACCGGGGGCTTACGGCATATGGAATTAACCCGGTGGTACACAGCCTGGTGATCGACGGCGTATTCGCAGGCGTAGGCAGCGTATTAAGCTTCCTGCCGATTATTGTGGTTTTGTTTTTCTTCCTTTCTATTCTGGAGGATACCGGCTATATGGCCAGGGTCGCCTTTGTAATGGACAAGCTTTTAAGGAAGATCGGCCTTTCAGGAAGAAGCTTTGTGCCTATGCTCATTGGATTCGGGTGTTCGGTTCCGGCGATTATGTCTACCAGAACGCTGGCGTCCCAGCGGGATCGGAAGATGACCATTCTTTTAACGCCTTACATGAGCTGCTCCGCCAAGATTCCCATCTACGCGGTGTTCGCGGCGGCGTTCTTTGAGAAATACAAGGCGCTCGTGATGATCGGCCTTTATGTGTTCGGCATCCTTGTGGGAATTCTCTGCGCCTTGGTTCTTAAAAAGACGGTCTACAAAGGGAATCCGGTTCCCTTTGTGATGGAACTTCCCAATTACCGGTTTCCTTCCTTTAAGAGTGTTGTTCTGCTGATGTGGGATAAGGCAAAGGATTTTGTACAGAGAGCCTTTTCCATCATCTTTGTGGCTACGGTGATCATCTGGTTCCTTCAGACCTTTGACATGCGGCTGAATCTGGTGACGGACAGCGGGAACAGTCTGCTGGCTTTGATCGGAAAGGGAATCGCGCCGATTTTCGGTCCTCTTGGTTTTGAGGACTGGAGAGTTTCCACTGCGCTGATTACCGGATTTTCCGCAAAAGAGACGGTGGTCAGCACTATGAGCGTTCTTTTGGGAACGTCCATGGAGCAGCTGGGGAGCGCCCTGGCCGGGGTGTTTACTCCGGTGACTGCGGTCAGCTTTCTGGTCTTCACCCTCCTTTATACGCCCTGCGTGGCGGCGATCGCGGCGATCCGGAGGGAACTGAATTCCGGCTGGAAAGCGTTGGGGGTGGCGGCCCTTCAGTGCACCGTAGCGTGGGCGGCGGCTTTTGTGGTCTATCAGATACTGAATTTGGTTTTTTAAACCAGGGATAGCAAAGAGAAAAGGAGAACATCATGTCAATACAGATTGTAAGAGAGTATTTGAAAAAGTGGAACGCGGATCAGAAAATTCTGGAATTCGACGTATCCAGCGCCACGGTGGAGCTGGCCGCCCAGGCCCTTGGCTGCGAGCCGGCAAGGATCGCCAAAACGCTTTCCTTTCTGGTGGAGGGACACTGTGTGCTGGTGGTAGCGGCCGGGGACGCCAAGATTGACAATCCGAAATACAAAGCCTGCTTTCATACGAAAGCAAAAATGCTGAGCCACGATCAGGTGACGGAGATGGTAGGCCACGCGGTAGGCGGCGTATGCCCCTTCGGCGTAAAAGAGGGAACGGAAGTATACCTGGATGAGTCTCTGAAACGGTTTGAAACCGTATTTCCCGCGGCGGGAAGCAGCAACAGCGCGATTGAACTGACTCTTCCGGAGCTGGAGACATATTCCGGATCCAGAGGCTGGGTGGACGTATGCAAAGGGTGGCAGGAAGAGGCCTGAGGGGATCCTTTTGGTTGCGTTTTTCGTACTTCTATAGTAAAATGATTCCATCTTCAGATAATTGCCATTTATAAGAAAGAAAGGGGAGGCGCGCAATGGATATGGAAGCTGTTTTCTGGCTGGTTCTGCTGGTGCTTTTGCTGATTCTGGAAGCCGCGACGCTGGGGCTTACCACAATCTGGTTCGCCGGAGGCGCTCTGGCGGCCTTCGCGGCAGCGCTGGCGGAAGCGGATCTTTTGGTCCAGGTGATTCTGTTTCTGGCCGTTTCCGTTCTTCTGCTGGTCTTCACAAGACCTGCGGCCAGGAGATGGCTGGAGCAAAAGAAGACCAGGACGAACGCGGGAAGCCTGATCGGAGATACCGGCGTGGTGACGGAAAGCATTGATAATCTCCAGAGCCGGGGCCAGGTTCAGGTTCGGGGACAGATCTGGACCGCCAGATCTGTGGCGGACGAGGTCAGGATCCCGGAAGGAAGCAGAGTGAAAATTGAGCAAATCAGCGGTGTGAAGCTGATGGTAAAGGAGGAGCGTTAAGAATGGGAGATGCGTTTAATGTTTCAGTAGGAATTTTCCTTGTGATTGTACTGATTGTTCTGGTGCTGGCCGTGGCGGCTTCCTGTGTGAAGATCGTGCCCCAGGCCCAGGGCTATGTGGTGGAGCGCCTTGGCGTTTATCTGGCCACCTGGGACGAGGGCCTTCATTTCAAGGTCCCGTTTATTGACCGGATTTCCAAGCGTGTGAATTTAAAGGAGCAGGTGGTGGATTTCGATCCGCAGCCGGTGATTACCAAGGATAACGTGACGATGCGGATCGATACGGTGGTGTTTTTCCAGATTACAGATCCCAAGCTTTTCAGCTACGGCGTGGAGAATCCCATTATGGCCATTGAGAATCTTACCGCCACGACTCTGAGAAATATCATCGGAGATATGGAACTGGACGAGACGCTGACCTCCCGCGAGATCATTAATACCAAGATGCGCTCCGCCCTGGATGTCGCTACGGATCCCTGGGGAATCAAGGTGAACCGGGTGGAACTGAAGAATATTCTTCCTCCGGCCCAGATTGTAGACGCCATGGAGAAGCAGATGAAAGCCGAGCGGGAAAGACGCGAGGCGATTCTGATCGCGGAAGGAGAGAAGAAATCCTCGATTCTGGTGGCGGAAGGAAAGAAGCAGTCCGCGATTCTGGACGCGGAAGCGGAGAAGCAGGCGGCGATTCTGCGGGCCGAGGCGGAGAAAGAGAAGATGATCCGGGAAGCGGAAGGACAGGCGGAGGCGATTCTCAAGGTGCAGACCGCAAAGGCAGAGGGAATCCGCTTAATCAAAGAAGCGAAGGCGGACCAGGCGGTGCTGACGCTGAAAAGCTTTGAAGCATTGGAAAAGGTGGCCGACGGACAGGCGACCAAGATTATCATACCTTCAGAACTGCAGAATGTAGCCGGACTGGTAAAAGCGGCGGCGGAGGTAGCCAAGGACTGAGAAAGGGGAGCACGGAACCATGGATTTAAAGGGAAGAAATTTTCTGACGCTGAAGGATTTTACTCCGGAAGAGATCACGTATCTTCTGGATTTGGCGGCGAAACTGAAGGCGGATAAAAAGAAGGGCGTTTCCGGGCCTTTACGCATGGGAAAAAACATTGCCCTGATTTTTGAAAAGACAAGCACCCGTACCCGGTGTTCCTTTGAGGTGGCGGCCCATGACCTGGGGATGCAGGTGACGTATCTGGATCCCAAGAGCTCCCAGATCGGGAAGAAGGAGAGCATCCGGGATACGGCCAGAGTCCTGGGAAGGATTTTTGACGGAATCGAGTACCGGGGATACGGCCAGGAGATCGTGGAGGAGCTTGCCAGATACGCGGGCGTTCCGGTCTGGAACGGGCTTACCAATGAGTATCATCCCACGCAGATGCTGGCGGATCTTCTGACGATCCGGGAGCATCTGGGAGAGTTGAAAGGGAAAAAGCTTACTTATATGGGAGACGCCCGGTACAACATGGGGAATTCCCTGATGATCGCCTGCTCCAAGATGGGGCTGGATTTCACCGCCTGTACGGCCAGGGAGTACTTCCCGGCTGCTTCCCTTGTGAAAGAATGTGAAGCTTACGCTGCCAAAAGCGGCAGCAGGATTACCCTTACGGAAAAGACGGAGGAAGGCCTGAAGGATGCGGATGTGGTGTATACAGACGTATGGGTTTCCATGGGAGAACCGGAGGAAGTATGGGCGGAGCGCATTGAACGGCTGGAGCCGTACCAGGTAAATAAGAAAGCCATGTCTTATGCCAAAGAAAACGCCATCTTCATGCACTGTCTTCCCGCTTTCCATGATCTGGAAACGGAAACCGGACGGGAAATTCATAAAAAATTCGGCCTGGACGCGATGGAAGTGACGGACGAAGTTTTTGAGTCTCCCCAGTCGGTGGTTTTTGACGAGGCGGAAAACCGGATGCATACCATCAAGGCTGTGATGGCGGCAACTCTGGGGTTGACGGAATGAAACAGGGACAGAGATTTCAAAAAGACTGCAGGATGCTGGAACTGCTCAGTATGGGCGCGGCGCTTTTGATCCTTGTTCTCGCTGTGCTGTTTCTCTCCGGCCTGCTTCAGCAGACCAGTATGCTCTACAGCGTCCTTTTCCTGGGAGTGCTGCTTCATTTTCTCCTGGGAGCGGTGAATCTTCTGAAAGGGAAGAAAATTCTGGCGAGGTGTATGCTCTGTCTTTGCGTGGCATACCTTGGCGTTTTGATTTACCTGGTAGTTTCCTTTTTGGAAATGGAACAGATTTAGGGGCTGCAAAGCCCCTCTTCTATGAGAAAATATAGGTTCGGGAAGGCGGAAAGGAGAGACCGGCATGAAACGCAAAATTTTAACGGCTCTTTACCAGGCGGAGGGTTTCCTGTCCGGCCAGGAATTGTGCGAGACATTGAAGGTCTCCAGAACAGCAGTATGGAAAACGATTCACCAGTTGCAGGAAGAGGGCTATGAGATAGAAGCGGTCACAAGAAAGGGGTACCGGATCCTGTCTTCGCCGGATCAGATCACGGCGGAAGAGGTGGGCGCGAGACTGAAGACAAAGTGGCTGGGCAATACGATCTGCTATCTGGAATCCGTAGATTCCACGAACAATCAGGCGAAACGGCTGGCGGAACAGGGCGCGCCCCACGGCACGGTTGTCCTTGCGGAACGCCAGGAGAGGGGAAAAGGCAGAAGGGGAAGAGCCTGGGATACTCCGGGAAAGACCAGTATCGCCATGAGCTTTCTTCTGCGTCCCAGCCTGGCTCTGGAGCACGCGTCCATGGTAACTCTGGTGATGGGAATGGCGGCGGCTGCCGCCTGCCGGGAGCTTTGCGGACTGGAAGCCAGGATCAAGTGGCCCAACGACATTGTTCTGCAGGGCAGGAAGATCTGCGGGATTCTCACAGAGATGAGCGCGGAGATGGACGGCATCAACTATCTTGTGGTGGGGACCGGGATCAATGTGAACCAGGAAACGTTTCCTCCAGAGATCCGGCAAACCGCCTCATCCCTGCTTCTTACGGGAGGGCAGAGGATCAGCCGGGCCTCTCTGGCGGCGCTTTGCCTGGATAAATTTGAACAGTACTATGAACGTTTTCTGGAAACGGAAGACATGTCCCGGCTGATGGAAGAGTACAACGGTATGCTGGCCGGAATCGGAGCCGGAGTCCGGGTGCTCGCGCCCGGAAACGAGCACGAAGGAATTTCCCAGGGCATCAACCAGAAAGGCGAGCTGCTGGTACGCCTGCCGGACGGCAGCGTGGAAGCCGTGCTTTCCGGGGAAGTTTCCGTACGCGGCATTTATGGATACGCGCCGGAAGAGCGCGGAGAGCAAAAGGGAGTCTGAAATGGAAAAAGGAAAAGAAGTGGTGCTTTGCGGCGCCAGTGCATATAAACAGAAATTCTATTTAAATGAAGCGTTTCAAAAGCTTCCCCAGGGAATCAAAGACGAACTTCAGATTATGTGCGTTTTGTATACCCAGGACGTGGGGGGAGTTTTTCTGCTGGAATTTGATGAGAACGGCAGCCTGCGTTTTCGGACGGAGGCCAAGCCGGGAGACTATTCGTATGACGAGATCGGAAGCGTACTTAAAATCAAAGAACTGCAGCGTACCAAGGAAGAGCTTCTGCGTTCCCTGGAACTGTACTATAAGCTGATGGTGCAAAAAGAGATGGAAACCGCGGGAGAGAAACCATGAGGATTGGCAGCGTAGAACTGAAAAATCCCGTGATTCTGGCGCCTATGGCGGGAGTGACGGATCTGCCTTTCCGCGTACTGTGCAGTGAACTGGGGGCGGGCATGGTATGCACGGAGATGGTCAGCGCGAAAGCGATCTCTTTTCACAATAAAAACACAGAAGCCCTTCTTGAGATTTCACCAAAGGAGCATCCGGTTTCCCTTCAGCTTTTCGGCTCAGATCCGGACATCCTCAGCAGAATGGCGGCTTATCTGGAAGACCGCCCTTTTGAAATTCTGGATTTAAATATGGGCTGTCCCGTTCCCAAGGTGGTAAAAAACGGGGAAGGCTCCGCTTTGCTCAGACAGCCCCGCCTGGTGGAAGAAATCATTTCCAAGACGGTACGCGCCACAAAAAAGCCGGTGACGATTAAAATAAGGAAGGGATTTGAAGAGAACGAAGCCAACGCTCCGGAAATCGCCAGGATTGCCGAGGCCTCCGGTGCGGCAGCCATAGCGGTGCACGGACGGACCAGAAGCCAGTACTATTCCGGAAAAGCAGACTGGGAGATCATCCGGGAGGTAAAAAAGGCGGTAAAGATTCCGGTGATCGGAAACGGCGACGTGGACTCTCCCCAGAAAGCCAAAGCGCTCATGGAGGAAACCGGCTGCGACGGGATCATGGTAGGAAGAGCGGCCAGAGGAAATCCCTGGATTTTCCGGGAAATCAGCGACTATCTGGAAAAAGGGATTCTCAGGGAGCGTCCCTCCAGAACCGAAATCCGGGATATGATGCTGCGCCATACGCGGATGCAGATCGCGTACCGGGGAGAGTACGGAGGAATCCGGGAAATGCGGAAACACATCTCCTGGTATACGGCAGGCTTCCCCAATTCCGCGAAGCTTCGCCAGGCAGTCAACCAGGCGGAAACGCTTTCTCAGATGGAAACGCTTCTCTGTGAAAGGTTTTAGAAAAAATTTAGGGACAATCCCAGGAGAAGAA
>CALWMW010000031.1 GCA_944382085.1 uncultured Lachnospiraceae bacterium
TAGCTTTCATCATGCAGCTTGGCGCCCTGCTGGAAGATCTGACGGTCGCAAAAGCAAGGGCGGGCATCGAGAAACTCGTACATCTGACGCCGCAGACAGCCAGAGTGCTCGTGGACGGTACAGAAAAAATCATCCCTGCCGAGGCGGTAAAAGTGGGAGATGTGATCCGTGTTTTGCCCGGAGAGAGCGTTGCCGTTGACGGCGTCATTCTTTCCGGACAGACCTCTGTAAACGAGGCGGTCATGACGGGGGAATCCCTCCCGGTGGATAAAACAGCGGGCGATGAGGTGTCTTCCGGTACCGTGAATCAGTTTGGCGCTTTTGAAATGAGAGCCGCCAAGGTTGGCGAAGACAGTTCAATTCAGCGGATGATAAAGCTGGTGCAGTCGGCCGATGCGGGAAAGGCTAAAATCGTCGGGCTTGCGGACAGATGGGCTACCTGGATCGTCGTCATTGCCCTTTCTGCCGCAGGGCTTACATGGGCATTCACAGGTGAAATCATCCGGGCAGTTACCATTCTTGTTGTGTTCTGTCCCTGCGCCCTGGTGCTGGCAACGCCTACCGCGATCATGGCGGCGATCGGCAATGCGACGCGCCACGGCTTCCTGGTTCGGGAAGGAGACGCCCTGGAGCGGCTTTCCGCAGTGACGAAGATGATGTTTGATAAAACAGGTACGCTTACCTACGGTACGCCTAAAGTGACCGCTGTAAAATCCGTATCGGATTACACGGAAGAAGAAATATATGCCTTTGCCGCCGCGGCCGAACAGCTGAGCGAGCATCCCCTTGGCAAAGCGATTGTCCGCTGTTACGGGAAAAAGCCTGTAGCCTGTGAAGACTTCCGGATGAAGCCCGGAGAAGGCGTTACCGCTTTCGTTGAGGGAAAATCGGTGAAAGCGGGAAACTGGAAACTTCTGAAGGGAGCAGCTGTCCCCGAAGAGATCGCAGATGAAACAGACGTCTATCTGAAGGAAGGAAGCGCCGTAATCTATCTTTCCGTTGAGGATACTCTTGCAGGATACCTTGTCCTTTCCGATACCATAAGGGAAGAAAGCAAAGATATGATTGCCGCGCTGGAGAGCGTCGGGGTCTGGCCGGTTCTTCTGACCGGAGACAATCCGAATGCCGCCGAAGCCATCGCCGGTCAGCTTGGAATCCGCGAGGTATATGCCGGCTGCCTGCCGGAGGACAAGCTGAACCAGATCGGGTCCTATCAGAAAAGAGGAAACGCAGTCTGCATGATCGGCGACGGGATCAACGATGCGCCCGCGCTGAAAAAAGCAGACGTCGGGATTGCCATGGGCGGTGTGGGAAGCGATATTGCGGTGGACGCCGCGGACATTGCCCTTATGGAGGATGAGATCCGTGAACTCCCGCATTTATTGTCCCTCTCCAAACGAATGATGACCACCATTCGGGTGAATCTGACTTTTTCCATGGGACTGAATTTCCTTGCGATCGCCCTCGCCATAACAGGATTTTTAGGGCCTGTGATCGGAGCCTTAGTCCACAACGCCGGCTCCGTTCTGGTTATCCTCAATTCCGCGCTGCTTTTGAACTGGAAAAAGAAAAGATAAGGATAGAAATGACAAAAAGACAAGAGGATGCTATAATTTCTCTGTAGGAACGAATCCTTTGGGCGTCCGCGCTGCAGGGGGAAACGACGAGACAGAGAGGAAAAGAGTAAGATGAAATGTTACAGAAAAGATTATCCAAGACCCCAGTTTGTCCGGGACAACTGGGAAAATCTGAATGGGATTTGGGATTTTTGTTTTGACGATAAAAACCTGGGGGAAAAAGAAAGATGGTATGAGTCTTTTCCGGGAGACCGTAAGATCCGGGTTCCTTTCACTTATGAGACAAAAGCCAGCGGAATTTGCGATCCCGCCATGCATAAAAGAGTCTGGTACAGAAGAGCGTTTCAGGCGGACGCCCTTAGGCTGGAAAAAGAAAGATTTGTCCTTCATTTTGAGGGCTGTGATTTTGAAACCAAAGTCTGGGTGAACGGTCGGCTCGCAGGCTGCCACCGGGGCGGTTATGCCCGTTTTTCTTTTGATATAACAGAACTTTTGCAAGAGGGAGAGAATCAGCTGACGGTGAAGGCGGAGGACTCTTTTGACATGCGGCAGCCAAGAGGGAAACAGAGATGGATTGCAAATAGTTTTGGCTGCTGGTATGTGCAGACTACCGGCATCTGGAAAACCGTATGGACGGAGTATGTTCCAAAGACCCATTTGGCCGGCGTAAAAATGACGCCGAACGTGGAGAAAAGTTGTCTGGAGTTGGAATATTGTATCGAAGCGCCGGAAGCATGGCTGGACGGGGAATTGATGATCGAGGCGGAAGCTTCCTTCCAGGGGATGCGCGTAGGCAGGATCATTACCGCGGTCATGGGGAAAACGATCCGGGCAACGCTGGATCTCTTTGTAAAAAAACAGGATTGCCTGGAGTGGACGGTACAGACCTGGAGCCCGGAAGCGCCGAATCTTTATGATCTTGTGTTCCGTCTGATCCGGAAAGGAGAGCTTCTGGATCAGGCCGGTTCTTATTTCGCGATGCGGGAGATCCGTATTGACGGGCCCAATGTTCTGCTGAACGGAAAGCCGCTTTACCAGCGGCTGATTCTGGATCAGGGCTACTGGAAGTCTTCCCATTTGACGCCTCCCAGCGAGGAAGCGCTTCTTGAAGACATTGAAAAGATCCAGGCCTTGGGATACAATGGCGTAAGAAAACATCAGAAGATAGAAGATGAGAGATTTCTGTACTGGTGCGATGTAAAAGGACTTCTGGTATGGAGCGAGGCTCCGGCGGCTTATCAGTTTTCCGATTACGCAGTAGAAGAATTTACCAGAGAGTGGATGGAGATTGTCCGGCAGAATTACAATCATCCCTGTATTATCACCTGGACGCCTTTTAATGAATCCTGGGGCATCAGCATGGTGAAGACCGACCGGATGGAACAGCATTTTACAGAAGCGGTCTACCATCTTACCAAATCCATGGATCCGTTCCGGCCGGTGATTGTGAACGATGGATGGGAGCATACCGTCTCCGATCTTATCACGCTCCACGACTATGAGGAGGAAGGCGAAACCCTGAAAGCGCGCTACAGCGAGTTCAAAAAGGAGATTCTGGACGGACAGATATATCACTGCAGCCATAAATCGGCGATGGCCAATGGTTATCCTTATGCGGGCCAGCCGGTGATCCTGAGCGAGTTTGGCGGAATCGCCTTTGACGGCAACGACTCCGGATGGGGATACGGGAATAAGGTAGATTCCGAGGAAGCTTTTATCCGCCGCTTTGACGCTGTCACCACCGCAGTGAAAGAACTTCCGTATGTCTGCGGCTATTGTTATACTCAGGTTTCCGACGTACAGCAGGAAATCAACGGCCTGCTGGACGAAGAACATCAGTTTAAAATAGATCCGGAAAAAATCCGGGAGATCAATGAAAGAAAAGTAGGATACTGGAGATCTTTTATGTAAAACAGAACGGAGAAAAAAGATGAAAAAATTATTATACGGCGCGGCCTATTATGATGAATATATGCCTTATGATCGCCTGGATCAGGACATTGCCCTGATGAAAAAAGCAGGGATCAATACAGTCCGGATCGCGGAATCTACCTGGAGTACCTGCGAACCCCAGGAGGGCGTCTTTGATTTTTCTCATGTGGACAGAGTACTGGACGCGATGGAAAAGGCGGGGATTTCTGTGATCGTCGGCACTCCCACGTATGCGGTGCCTGCCTGGATGGTAAAATCATATCCGGATGTTCTGGCTATGACGGGAAAAGGAAGGGGAATTTACGGACCAAGACAGATTATGGACATTACGCATCCGGTCTATCGGTATTATGGAGAAAGAGTAATTCGGAAGCTTATGGAGCGTACCGCTCACCGAAATTGCGTGATCGGATTCCAGCTGGACAATGAAACGAAGTATTACGGAACAGCAGGAAAAAATGTCCAGGAAAAATTTGTTAAATATCTGCGGGAGAAATTTCAGAATGATCTCGACGCTATGAACCGGGAATTCGGATTGGATTACTGGAGCAACCGGATTGATGCCTGGGAAGATTTTCCGGACGTGCGAGGCACCATAAACGGAAGTCTGGGGGCGGAGTTTGAAAAGTTCCAGCGCAGCCTGGTGGATGAATTTTTAGAGTGGCAGGCATCGATTGTAAAAGAATACAAAAGAGAAGACCAGTTCCTGACTCACAATTTTGATTTTGAATGGAGAGGTCATTCTTACGGCGTGCAGCCGGAAGTAAACCACTACCATGCGGCGAAGGCGCTGACGGTTGCCGGGGTGGATATTTATCATCCAAGCCAGGAGGAGCTTACCGGAACGGAGATCGCTTTTGGCGGAGATATGACCAGATCTCTGAAACAGGAGAACTATCTTGTCCTGGAGACAGAGGCGCAGGGTTTTCCGAATTGGACGCCTTACAAAGGGCAGCTTCGCCTGCAGGCATACAGTCATCTGGCTTCCGGAGCCAACAGCGTTATGTACTGGCACTGGCATTCTCTCCACAATGCGATAGAAACGTATTGGAAGGGCCTTCTAAGTCATGACTTCCAGGAAAATGAAACGTATCGGGAAGCCTGCGTCATCGGAAGCGAATTCGCCAGGTACGGGAGCCATCTGGTAAATCTGAAAAAGAAAAATCAGGTTGCGATTCTGGTAAGCAACGAAGCTCTCACCGGACTGAAATGGTTCGGGATTGAAGCTACGGCAGCCGGAAACAACGGAATCGGATACAACGATGTCGTGCGATGGGTATACGACACGTTGTACCGGATGAACATAGAGTGCGATTTTATCTGGCCGGAAACGGAGGAACTTTGCCGTTATCAGATGATCGTAGTTCCCGCTCTCTATTCGGCTTCAGACGAGCTTCTGGAAAAGCTGCAGCATTTTGTACAGGAAGGGGGCATACTGGCGGCCACGTTCAAAACAGGTTTTTCCAATGAAAATTTAAAGGTAAGACATGAGGTACAGCCTTATCTTCTTCACTCCTGTATGGGCGTAAGATATCATCAGTTTACGTTACCTAAAGAGACCGGACTTACCGGAATTCTTACAGACGGACTGGAAAGACAGAAGGCGGAGCATTTTATGGAGCTGTTGATTCCGGAAGAGGCACAGATTCTGGCTGCTTACGACCATGAGAACTGGAAAGAATACGCGGCGGTTACAAAAAATACGTATGGACGGGGAAAGGCCTATTACATTGGCTGTATGTTCAGCCGGGAACTTTTGGAGAACGTTTTCTTGGACGCGCTGAAGGAGGCCGGGATATCGGCGCCCAGAGAGAAATTTCCGGTAATTGTAAGAAAAGGATTCAACGACGCGGGAAATGAAATTCAGTATTATCTGAATTATTCTTCCGGAAAGCAAGTGGTAACGTATGAAGGGAAAAACGCGAAAAATCTTTTTACAGGAGAACGTTTAGAAAAAGGAGATATGCTTTCTCTTGCTCCCTGGGATCTGGCTGTGTTGGAAGAGAAAAAAGAGTTTTAAAAGGCAACATAGTAGTTGTGAACCTGTCATAAAGAAAGCTCCGGATTCTGTCACAGTCAGGAATCCGGGGCTTTCTTTGCAACACGAAACATAATTTTGGTAATGTATTCCTCTTCATCGGAAGAAGTGAGATAGTCGTTTACACAGAATTCATAGGAATCAGAGAGGATATTAAGGCGGTTTTTCCTGCAGAAAGCCAGAAGCCTTTCGTAAGATTCGCCGATGGAAGGATAACTGCCTACGTGGAAAATACTTGCGTATGTTCCGGATGGCATTTTTTGAATCTTATCAGAGTCCAGTGACGTTTCAATAGGAAGAAAAGCAAAGGAGGCTTCGGTGTATTTCTTTTCCAGGATTCGGGACAGGGGGACAATTACGCCGCACTGGAAAAAAGTAGGCAGTTTTTTCTGGAAAGATTCGGCAAAACATTTTTTGGTTGCCAGACTGATTTCCGTCAGTGTATAAGGAGCGTCGACTTTCTGGAAGAAAAGAGATTGGGAGGGAAGCTCCTCCAGGACGGCCGATTCTTTTTGGCCGTTTCTTTTTTGTGCCTGCTCCATCTGCTCACAGCGGTTTCTGACGCGGCTTTTGATAAGCTGAAGTTCCTGGATCTGACAGTCGATGACCGTCAGCTGCTTTTTCAGAAGCGGCAGGGTTGTGTCGATGTTATGGTGTCTCATATGCTCTTGGATTTCTTTCAGAGAAAAGCCGATTCGCTTCATAATCAGGATGGTATCCAGGTAGTCGATTTGAGCGGAACTATAATAGCGGTAGCCGTTTTCCGGATCCGTAAAAGCAGGATGAAACAAGCCGATCTTGTCATAATAAATCAGGGTCTGCTTGGAAATATTCTGATATCTCGCCAATTCCCCAATGGAAAAGTACTGGTTCATTCTTTTTCTCCTTGACAATATAGTTACTATATCCTTTATTATAAGGATGAGATCGAAAAATGCAAGGAGGTTTTATTGTGAAGAAAAAAGCGTCTCTTTTTTGGCAGTGGTTAAAAGAGGGATTGTCATTAAAAGGAATGGCTCTGATTCTCCTGGGAGCGGCAGTATGCACCTTTGGGATTCATAACATTCATCAGCAGACGAATATAACAGAGGGCGGCGTGATCGGCCTGATGCTACTCATTGAACAATGGCTTGGATTCTCTCCGGCTTTTATTACGCCGGTGCTGGATATCTCCTGCTATCTTTTGGCTTTTAAATATCTGGGCGGGAAATTTATAAAAATATCAGCGATTTCTACGTTTAGCGTTTCCATGTTTTACAAGATCTGGGAAGCCTTTCCGCACATGCTGCCGGATCTTTCTGCCTATCCGCTTGCGGCAGCGATTCTTGGAGGACTCTTTGTGGGAATCGGCGTAGGGCTGATTGTGCGCCAGGGCGGATCCAGCGGCGGGGATGACGCGCTGGCTCTGGTTATCTCTCACAAGAGCCGCTGCAGGCTGTCTCACGCGTATCTATTTACCGATCTTACGGTGCTGGGACTTTCTCTGTCGTATATTCCTGTGTCCAGAATCGTTTTTTCCGTAATTACGGTTACCATTTCTTCCTTCCTGATTGATAAGGTACAGGATTTTGGAAAGCGCCCGCAGGAAAAAAGCGAATTGGAAGCTTCCAAGCCTGCGGGGTCAATGAAAAGAATGAAAAATCAGGCTGCAGCGGCAGAAAACAAGTGTCAGTAGAAAAGCCGGACCATTGTCCTTTTATTCCAGGGTGATCCGGAAGACAACCGGCGCTTCACTGCAGATACCTGAGGCGCGGATTTCCAAAGCATCTTCGTTCCGGGTCCAGGAAAGGGCGCTTTCTGGGAATCCCAGAACTCCGACGTCTTTTATGATTCCATGGAATTCCGGAGCCCGCGAGGCGTCTCTTTCTCCAACGGCAGGGAAACGGTACC
>CALWMW010000032.1 GCA_944382085.1 uncultured Lachnospiraceae bacterium
TCTCCGGTCAGACGAGTGGAAATCCCGAAGCCGGACGGGGGGATACGAAAACTCGGAATCCCTACGGTCATTGACCGTATCATCCAACAGGCAATGCTCCAACAGCTCATGCCAATCTATGAGCCGCTGTTTTCGGAAGACAGCTTTGGCTATCGTCCGGGGCGAGGGGCAAAAGACGCCATATTCAGGATAAAAGAGTACATCGAACAGGGCTATACAAGGGCAGTTGTCCTTGACCTGTCAAAGTACTTCGATACGCTGAACCACACAATCCTCCTGAACCTGTTGAGAAAGCAGGTAAAAGACGAAAGGGTCATACAGATGGTAAAGCGATACCTGAAAAGCGGAGTCATGGAAAACGGTGTTGTAACAGAGACAAAGGAAGGCTCTCCGCAGGGAGGGAACCTATCCCCGCTCTTAGCAAATGCATACCTGAATGAATTCGACTGGGAATTTCGCAGACGGGGCGTACCGTGCATCCGCTACGCAGACGATATCGTACTGCTGGCGAAAAGCGAACGGGCGGCAGAACGTCTGCTGGAGAGCAGTACGAAATATCTGGAAGAGACGCTGAAGCTGAGAGTGAACCGGGAAAAGAGCCGGACAATCAGTGTGTTCGCAATCCGAAATTTTAAGTTCCTTGGTTTCTGTTTCGGGAAGAACGGAAAAGGAATGTATATCCGAGTCCATGGAAAGTCATGGAAGAAAGCCAAGGATAAACTGCGGCAGCTCACTTCCCGGAGCAGGTGCGGAAGCATTGTCCGAACCATGGAGAAGATAAAAGTCTACATGAGAGGATGGCTGAATTACTATGGGATAGCGGACATGAAGAGCAACATCGAAAGCCTGAACGGATGGCTGTATCGCCGGATACGGATGTGTATCTGGAAACAATGGAAGCTACCCAGAACCAGAATGAGGAAACTCATAGGACTGGGAGTGGACAGCCATTATGCGGCAACGATAGCCTACGATCGTAAAGGATACTGGTTTAATGCCGGAAACAAAGCGGTCAACTGGGCGTTAAATAAAGAAAGACTGATAAACTGGGGCTTCTATGATTTAGCCACAGCCTATCAGTCTCTGCACGTCAACTATTGAAACCGCCGTGTACCGAACGGTACGCACGGTGGTGTGAGAGGACGGGAGCTAATCACTCCCTCCTACTCGATTCTGCAGAACTCAGTGCCCGAACACTTCCGCGCATTCCTTGAGACGGTCGATGACGGAAATCTGCTGAGGACAGGCGGCTTCGCACTGGCCGCAGGCGATGCAGTCAGAGGCGGCTCCCTTCTGGGCAACGGCTTCCTCATAGGCCTTTTTCCCTTCCTCCGGCTGATCCCAGAGCAGCTGCTTGTTCCGGGCGGCGAAGATCTCCGGAATGGGAATCTGCTGGGGGCATCCCTCCGTACAGTAGTGACAGGCGGTGCAGGGAATGGAGTTGACCTTGTGGAAGGCCTCCTGAGCCTGGCGGATGGTTTCCTGTTCGCTTTTCGTTAAGGGGGTGAAGTCCTTCATATAGGAAAGATTATCGTTCATCTGTTCCAGGTTGGACATACCGGAGAGAACCGTGAGGATTCCGTCCAGAGAAGCCACGTAGCGGATCGCCCAGGACGCGAAGGATACGTCCGGGTTGGCCGCCTGGAAGATTTTCCGCACTCTTTCCGGGGGATTGGCCAGGGCGCCGCCCTTTACCGGCTCCATGACCACGATGGATTTTCCGTGCTTTCTTGCCACTTCATAGTTTTCGCGGGAAGTCACGTTGGGATTTTCCCAGTCCGCGTAGTTCAGCTGCAGCTGTACAAAGTCCGCGTCCGGATGGGCGGTGAGCAGCTCGTCCAGAAGCTGGGGAGTGGCGTGGAAGGAGAAGCCCCAGTGGCGGATAAGGCCTTTCGCCTTCTGTTCTTTTACAAAATCCCAGAGATGATACTCGTCGTACAGTTTATAATTTCCGGCCTGAAGGGCATGGAGCAGATAGTAGTCAAAATATCCGGCTCCCGTCCGCTCCAGGCTGGTGAAAAACTGCTGCTTGGCGGAAGCTTCGTCGTGGGCTCCGTGCCAGGCGCACAGCTTGGTGGCCAGCGTGAAGCTCTCCCTCGGATACCGGTCTACCAGGGCGGCTTTGGCCGCTCTCTCCGAAGCGCCGCTGTCGTAGGTGTAGGCCGTATCGAAATACGTCTGCCCGGCTTTCATGAAAAGGTCCACCATCTGTTTCGTCTCTTCCAGTTCAATGTTTCCCTGGGCATCCTTGGGAAGTCTCATAAGTCCAAACCCCAGTTTGGGAGTGGATTCGCCAAAGTAACGTTCCATGTTCTTACCTCCTTAAAACGTCTTTTCTAAAAGTTTACCATGTTTTTTTCCCCAAGAGCAATCGAATAATTGCGGAAATGTGGAAAAGAAGATACACTGTTTTTAAAGAAACGGCGGGAGGAAGGAAAGATGAAAGAAGCAGAGACGAAAACGCTGGAGCGGGTGCTGGAAGGGTTTGCCTTTGAGGGAAAGCCGGTACGGTGCGTCCCCTGGGGAAGCGGGCACATCTGCCTGACCTACCGGGTGGACTGCGAAGGGGGGAGAAGCTATATCCTGCAGAGGATGAATGAACAGCTGACGAGTGACATTCCGGGACTTATGAACAACATTGCTCTGGTGACCGACCATCTGAGAAAAAAGGCGGAGGATCCAAGAAGCGTGCTTTGCCTTGTCCCGGCCAGGGATGGGAACTGGTATTGGAAGGAGGAGGGATTCTGGAGGGCTTATGCGTTTATCCAGGATTCCTTCTGCCTTGAGTCGCCCCGGACAGAGGAAGACTTTTATCAGAGCGCCCTGGCTTTTGGCCGGTTTGGGGAGGACCTGAAGGATTTTCCGGCAGAGCGGCTCTTGGAGGTGATTCCGGATTTTCACAACACCCCTGTGCGGTATCGGAATTTCCGGCGCAGCCTGGAGCGGGACGTGCGAAACCGGAGGGCGGAGGTGAAAAACGAAACAGAGTTTATCCTGGAGCGGGAGGAAGAGATGGGGATTCTTCAGCGTCTGAGAGAAGCGGGAGAACTTCCCGTCCGGGTCACCCACAACGATACGAAGCTGAACAATGTGCTGTTTGATCAGAAGACCGGGAAGGCCCTCTGTGTGATCGACCTGGATACGGTTATGCCGGGGCTTGCCCTGTACGATTACGGTGATTCCATCCGCTTTGGGGCTTCCACCGCGGCGGAGGACGAGCGGGACCTCTCCAAAGTAGAGCTGGATCTGAGGAAATTCCGGGTCTATACCAGGGGATTTCTTTCTGCCTGCCGGGATCTTACGGACCGGGAAGTGGAGCTGCTTCCCCTGGGAGCCAAGACCATGACTCTGGAGTGCGGCATGCGTTTCCTTGGGGATTATTTGGACGGGGACGTATACTACGCGACCCGGTACCCCGGACAGAATCTGGACCGCTGCCGGACGCAGCTTAGGCTTGTGGCGGATATGGAGAAAAAATGGGAAGAGATGCGAAAGATTGTAAAAGAAGAGGCGGACGTTCAGTAGGGCTCTTTGCGGTCTGTCCGTCCCATCAGATAATCCACGCTGGTTCCGTAAAAGTCCGCGAGAGCAGAGAAGACCGCTACCGGGACTTCCCGTTTACCGGACTCGTAGTAGGAATAGGAGCGCTGGCTGATATTCAGATGCTGTGCTAAGGTTTCCTGCGTCAGATCCGAATCCTCCCGCAGGTCTCTGATTCTTCTGTATTTCATAGGATCACCTGACATCATTATATAAATCCTTGTTTTTCTTGTTGAATTTTAGAACATTTTGTTCTAAAATTGACAAAAAAAGGAGAGCGACCGCTATGACTGAGCTGACCGAGGAAGAAACGAAAAGAATTATGGATTTGATTCAGATGGATGATTTCGCGTTTTTTCTGAATTACCTGGAAAACGCGTCTTTGGAAGAGATCGGAGCGTTTCTCAAGGAATTTCCAGATTTTCTGGAGGAGAAATAAAAGAAAGGATAAAAAAAGAATCCCGCGCTAGGCAGGACCCTTTCTCCAGTATGCCTGCGGAAGATGGGACTTGAACCCACACGGCACGAATGCCACAAGATCCTTAGTCTTGCTCGTCTGCCAGTTCCGACACTTCCGCGAACAGAAAGTATTATAACAAAGAGAAAGATAAAAGTCAACAAAAAAGTGAAAAGAATTTTTTTCAAAAAATGAAAAAAAGTCTTGACGAACCAGGGGAGTTGTTGTATTATATCTTTCGTGAGTTGCGGCTCACCAAGGACGCGGAGGTGGCGGAATTGGCAGACGCGCAGGCTCCAGGTGCCTGTGGTAGCAATATCGAGTGGGTTCAAGTCCCATCCTCCGCATAGAGCTTTCTGAGTCATCAAAAAGCTCTTTTTGTTTCACAGAAAAGATTTTGAC
>CALWMW010000033.1 GCA_944382085.1 uncultured Lachnospiraceae bacterium
TTCTACCGCCCAGGTCTCAACCGCGTTGGTAACCACATCGTCCCATTCCATCTGGCCCTGTGCGTACATCAGCAGGTTCGCGCCCATGTTGTCCTTCCAGGTCTGATCCGGAATCAGGTTCGCAGCCGCGCAGTAAGCAGTCTTGCCTGCCTCTGTGATCGCGGCTTCGCTTGCGTACAGGGGATTCGTATAGGTAGCGTCGCTCATGGTGCTGAACGGAGTCATGAACTGAAGCTTCTCAGATACCAGCTGTTTTCCGGTGTCAGAGCTGAACAGCCATACCAGGAACTCTTCTGCAGCCGCCTGGTCTTCCTCAGATGCCTGAGAGTTGATGCACATATACTGAGATCCGGTTACGTTCAGGCCCATCTCTGCCTCACCCTCTACGCCGCAGCTGATGGGGATAAATACAACGTTCTCATCTTTTACAACTCTTCCGTCGGTGTTGGCAATGGTATTCCAAGCCCAGTCGCCGTTCTGAATCATCGCGCACTGTCCAAGAGCGAACTCCGCCATGGAGTCGTCTACCGTCTTGGTTCCTACCAGGTTCGGCTCTGTTACAGAGTTGTTCAGGTACAGATCCAGGATGTTCTTGTAATTCTCGGAGTACTCAAAGGTGAATTCCGGAACCGCTCCGTTCAGGTCGATGTTCTCATTTCCGCCCCACTCCCAGTACAGAGGCTGATTCATCAGATGGGTCTGATATCTCCAGTCGTCTCCTGCCTTCAGAGAGGTGGTTCCGAATACGCCCTGGATGCCCAGTTCGTCCTTCAGAGCCGTCATATCTTCTACAACCGCCTTCAGCGCGTCGAAGGTATACAGGTCATCCAGAGAAGTATACTCCGTGCTCTTGTTGGGAGAAGCAAAGTAAGCGTCTGTGATTTCTTTGTTCACAATGATGCCCCATGCTTCCAGAGCGTAGGAGATGCCGTAGATGGTTCCGTTTCCGTCGTTCATGGTATAGGAATCATCGGTCACCAGAGAATAAAGCTCTGTACCGGAAAGATCTGAGATGTAGTCTTTCCAGGTGTTCAGCATGTTCACGCTGTCGATTACGAAGATCGAGGGAGCGTCCGAGCTGTCCATTCTGGCCGTCAGCGTCGCCTCATACTGTCCGGAAGCAGCCGTCTCGATCTGAACGTCGATTCCGGTCTCTTCGGTATAGGCAGCCGCTATTTCCTGCATCGCGTCCGCTACCTCAGGCTTGTAGTTCAGCCAGCGGATGGTTCCGTCATAGCTGCTCTCCTCTGCGGACGTGGTCAGGCATCCGCCCAGCATCGTAGCCGCCATCGTCATGGCGAGTACCAGTGAAAGTTTTTTCTTTGACATAATAACCCTCCTTTTTGTTTTTGTCACCGGATACGTTTCCGGTAACGTTTCTGTTTGTGAATTTACTATACCATATCCCGAAAGAAAAAGCAAACCTTTTATCTTTTTTCTACTAATACCACAAAAGTCCGGCCAAAATTTTGTGCATGTTTTACGAACTCCCCCATTGAAAATCTTCCGGCAAAGTGATAAAAAAACAGTAACAAAACTGAAAGGAGAACGCTATGTATCCAACCATTGACGAAGTGACACGTATAAAAATGCTGCAGTTTCCCCAGGGGAAGCTTGACATACTGATTGACAGCGATACCAACAACGAAATCGACGACCAGTTCGCCATCGCCTACGCCCTTCTTTCCCCGGAACGTTTCTGTGTAAAGGGGATTCTGGCCGCGCCCTATGTCATTGACGACGGCCTGCAGGACCCGGAGGAAGGGATGCGTCTGAGCTATGAGGAAATCCAAAAGCTTCTGCGCCTTATGAACAGGAAGGGAAATCCCGACGGCTTTGTCCTGAAAGGTTCCCCGCGCTTCATGGACGCGTCAAAGCAGCCGGTTCCCTCAGACGCGGCCCGGCGTATCGTTCAGCTGGCCTCCTCCTATTCCCCGGAACATCCCCTCTATGTCGTGGCCATCGGGGCGATTACCAATGTCGCTTCCGCGATCCAGATGAAACCGGAAATCCTATCCAACCTGGTGGTGGTATGGCTGGGCGGAAATGATTTCGGCCAGTCGCCGGATGTATTCAACGTAAACCGGGACAAATACGCGGCTCAGGTAGTGTTTGACTGCGGCGTCCCCCTCATCCATGTGCCGACGTACTACGTGTCCTCCCATCTGATCACCAGCGTACCGACCCTGAAGGCTTTCATCGGAGGCGCCAACCCTCTGTGCGATTACTTTATAGAGAATGTGGCGGGATTCCGGGCGGAGGAATTCGCCACAGGAAAAGAAATCTGGGATGTCTCCGCCTTCGCCGTGCTCATGGATCCTTCCTGGAGCACCAGCGAGATTACCGCCACCCCGATCATCACAGACCAGCTCACCTGGAGCTTCGATTATCGGAGGCCGCTTATGCGGAACATCCGCACGCTGGACCGGGAAGCCATCATGGGAGACCTGTACCGGAAACTGAAACGCCTGTAAAGATTTACTTTTTCCTTTGTTTTTGCTATACTTCTCTTCAGCAAACGATTTGGAGGAAATTATGTGGGTTGCAGACCATTGGAAGGACTATGAAGTAATTGACACCTCAAACGGGGAGAAACTGGAGCGCTGGGGGGCGTATCTGCTGGTTCGTCCGGATCCCCAGGTGATCTGGGACACGCCCAGACGCCACCCTGGCTGGAGAAAACGGAACGGCCACTATCACCGCAGCAGCAAAGGAGGAGGCGAATGGGAATTCTTCGATCTGCCCCGGCAGTGGAGCATTTCCTATGGAAGTCTTACCTTTAACCTGAAGCCGTTCAGCTTTAAGCATACCGGGCTTTTCCCGGAGCAGGCGGCCAACTGGGACTGGTTCTCTCAGAAGATCCGGGCAGCCGGCCGACCCGTAAAGGTATTGAATCTGTTCGCCTATACAGGCGGCGCCACCCTGGCCGCCGCAGCGGCCGGCGCTTCCGTCACCCATGTGGACGCGTCTAAGGGTATGGTGACCTGGGCCAAAGAGAACGCCGCCTCCAGCGGCCTTTCCCAGGCTCCCATCCGCTGGCTGGTAGACGACTGTACCAAATTTGTGGAGCGGGAAATCCGCAGAGGCAACCACTATGACGCCATTATCATGGATCCTCCTTCTTATGGAAGAGGGCCGAAAGGGGAAATCTGGAAAATCGAAGACTCCATCCACCCCTTCATCCGCCTGTGCGCCAAATTGCTCAGTCCGGATCCCTTGTTTTTCCTGGTAAACTCCTATACCACCGGTCTGGCTCCCGCGGTTCTGACCTATCTGATCGCGACAGAGCTGAAGCATCTGGGCGGACAGGTAGAGTCCCAGGAGATCGGGCTTTCGGTTACCGAAAGCGGCCTGATTCTGCCCTGCGGGGCTTCCGGCCGCTGGTGGAAGTGAGAAAAGCCTTTACGCCAGAAATTGCGTCAATTCATTCAGCGGCCATCCAAGGAAATGAGCAATCTGTTCCTCAGGAAGGCCGTTTTCTTTCATTTTGTTTATCAATTCTTTCATGCCTTCTTTTCTTCCGCGTGCTTCCCCTCTTATTTCTCCTCTTATTTCTCCTCTTGCTTCTCCTCTCTGTTCACCTTCCCGAATCATTTCTTCTAATGCAGTACACATACAGAAATCTCCTCCTATCTCTCCCCGGATTTCCAATCAGATCCAAATTCAAGCGTGCAGTTTTCTAATAATCTCCCTGGGTGAATCAGATAAAAAGAAATGAATTTCAGACGGAAATTCGATTTGGAAACTTCCGGAAGAAGAACTTAATTCGTTTATGATATGTATCTCTTTATATTTAGCATTATACGCTTCTTTTCTCATTTTGGCAAGAGCTAAGAAAGCATCTTTTATTCGAAGAAATCTAATGGATTTATCATGCGCCGATTGCTATAATGGAACCAGAACAGTCCAAGGAGCGAAGGAGGTTTTTTCATGGAATTTTCAAAGGTAGTAAAAGAACGGTATTCCTGCAAGAAGTTTGACGGACGCAAAATCAGCAAAGAACAGTTAGACGCGATTCTGGAGGCGGGCCGCCTGGCCCCCACGGCAAAAAATCTTCAGGAACAGAAAATCTATGTGATTCAGTCGGAGGAGGGACTGGCTAAAATCGACCGGCTCACGCCCTGCCGCTATGGGGCCGGCACGGTTCTCCTGGTGGCTTACGATAAGGAAAACGTATACACCTATCCCGGCGGGAAACGCGATTCCGGCATCGAGGACGCGGCCATCGTAGCCACTCATATGCTGCTGGCGGCCAAGAACGCCGGCGTGGAGAGCTGCTGGCTGAACCGTTTTGACCCGGAAGAAGCGGCAAAGGCATTCTCTCTGCCGGAAAAGGAAGAAGTTCTGATGCTGCTGGATCTGGGATACGCGGCGGAAGGCGCGGGTCCTCTGCCGCCCCACAGTCAGCGCAAAGAGCTTTCCGAAACGGTTCAGTATCTTTAAATTCTTTCGACGCGCCGCCAGGCGCACCATGAAAAAAACAGCAGCGGCTTTGATTCATCCAAACCACTGCTGTTTTTCACAAATCCTAAAAACTCAGAAACCTTTACTCCTTGGCTTCCTCTTTTTTTACAGGCTCCGTATCCTCGAAAGGCTGTGGATTCTCCACGTTGTCTGTCATGCCTGTATGTTCTGTATTTTCTGTCGCTGCCGTATCCGGCGTCGGGATCTCCGGCTGCGCCTTGGGAAGGGCTTCCGCAGACTTCTCGCTCACTCTGGCGCTGTTCTTTAGCTCTTCCTTCTGGTCTTTCTCAATTCCTTCCACCTCGTAAAAGATATCCATGAATTCCTTTCCGGTAATGGTCTCCCGCTCGATCAGGAAGGCAGCGATCTGATCCAAGGCTTTTCTGTGCTCGGTGAGAAGTCTCTTGGCCTCTTCGTAAGCTTCCTTGAGAACCTTCATCACTTCCTGGTCCACCTCGGCGGCGGTAGCGTCGCTGCAGTTCATGATGGGGCGGTTATCCAGGTACTGGTTGGCCGCGACTTCAAGCCCCATAAGGCCGAACCGTTTGGACATGCCGTACTGCGTAATCATCGCTCTGGCGACTCTGGTCGCCTTCTCGATATCGTTGGCCGCTCCGGTCGTCACCGTATCAAAAACCAGCTCTTCCGCCGCGCGGCCGGCGACAAACTCCACCAGCATAGCCCGGATTTCCTTCTCCGTATTCAGGAATTTTTCTTCCTCCGGAACGTTCATCACGTACCCCAGCGCTCCCATGGTCCTGGGTACGATGGTAATCTTCTGCACCGGCTCGGAATCCTTCTGAAGCGCGCTTACCAGAGCGTGCCCCACTTCGTGGTAGGATACGATCCTGCGTTCCTCTTTGCTGAGGATGCGGTCTTTCTTCTCCTTACCCACCAGTACGACTTCCACCGCCTCGAACAAATCTTTCTGGGAAACGGCTTTCCGCCCTTTCTTTACCGCCAGAATCGCCGCCTCGTTGATCATGTTGGCCAGGTCGGAGCCTACGGCTCCCGATGTGGCCAGGGCGATGGCTTCCAGATCCACCGTCTCATCCATATGAACGTCCTTGGCATGTACCTTCAGCACGTCCACCCGGCCCCTGAGATCCGGCTTATCCACAATCACCCGGCGGTCAAAACGGCCCGGACGCAGGAGCGCCTGATCCAGCACCTCCGGACGGTTCGTTGCCGCCAGCACCAGAAGGCCCTTGGAGGTATCGAATCCATCCATCTCCGCCAGCAGCTGATTCAGCGTCTGCTCCCGCTCGTCGTTGCCGCCCCCGTATCGGGAATCCCGGCTCTTTCCGATGGCGTCGATCTCATCAATGAAGATAATGCAGGGAGCGTTTTTCTTGGCTTCCTCAAAAAGGTCGCGGACACGGGACGCGCCCACGCCTACGAACATCTCTACAAAATCGGAACCGGACAGAGAGAAAAAGGGACACTTCGCCTCTCCGGCTACCGCCTTGGCAAGGAGGGTTTTTCCGGTTCCCGGAGGGCCTACCAGAAGCGCTCCTTTGGGAAGTTTCGCTCCGATGGTGGTGTACTTTCCGGGGTTCTCCAGGAAATCCACCACTTCCTGCAGGGATTCCTTGGCCTCGTCCTGTCCCGCTACGTCCTTAAAGGTAACTCCCGTCTCCTTCTGCACATATACCTTGGCCCGGCTCTTTCCCACGCCCATGATGCCGCCGCCGTTCTTGGACATGCGGCGCATGACCAGGGCGAAAATCAGCCAGATAATCAAAAGCGGCGCAAAGCTCAGCACAATATTGAGAATCAGGTTCCCGGTGGTATCCGGAATCTCCTCCGAGAAGACAACCCCGGCTTCGTTCAGACGCTCCACCAGGTAAGGATCGTTCACCGTCCCTGTGTAAAATCTTTTCCCCACATCCTCCAGATTGTCCGGAGTAATCTTGGGCTCAACGGTAATCTGGGTGCTGCTGATTACAACGCTTTGGATCTGCCCTTCTTCCAGTTTCTCCAGAAACTCGTCGTAGGTGATCTCCTGGTAACTGTAATCGCGCCCGAATCCGTTGATCATATTGTTGATCAGTCCCATGACCACCAGGGAAATCAAAGTCACCGCCAGGAAAAAGGTGAGCGTCGAACGGTTCTTGTTCGGCCCTCCCTGGGGACCCTGGCCGCCATTGTTCGGCTGATCATTCCTTTGCTGATTATTCTCCATTCTTTCCTCCAAAATCGTTCTTCCATTCAGAAGTACGCCCTTTAGGGACAACGGCGTTCCCGCCCGCTGTCCCTTTTCACTGCGACTCCTTCGCCGGCCTCTTCCCCAAACCCATGGGGTTCTGAGCCGGCACTGCTACTTATTATAAATTCCCCCCCTTCATAAATCAATACCGGATAACTAAAAGTTTTCTAAATTTCCGTCAAAAAAGCATGGATTTCCTACCGCTCTCGATGTATAATGATAGACATGTTTGAACGACGCGAACCAAAGGAGGAGAAGAATGCCAGTAAAATACGTATTTGTAACCGGCGGCGTAGTTTCCGGACTGGGAAAGGGAATCACTGCGGCTTCCCTGGGACGGCTGCTGAAAGCCCGCGGTTACAAAGTCACCATGCAGAAGTTTGATCCTTATATTAATATTGATCCGGGAACCATGAACCCCATCCAGCACGGGGAAGTCTTTGTCACGGACGACGGCGCCGAGACGGATCTGGATCTCGGCCATTACGAACGTTTCATCGACGAAAGCCTGGATAAGAATTCCAACGTCACCACCGGAAAAATTTACTGGTCTGTCCTTCACAAAGAAAGGCGGGGCGACTACGGCGGCGGCACGGTACAGGTGATCCCCCATATTACCAACGAGATCAAGAGCCGCTTTTACCGGAATTATACTACGAAGGATACGCATATCGCCATCATCGAAGTGGGCGGTACGGTAGGCGATATTGAGAGCCAGCCGTTCCTGGAGGCCATCCGCCAGTTCCAGCACGACATCGGCCGGGACAACGCGATTCTGCTGCACGTAACCCTGATCCCCTACCTGAAGGCTTCCGGCGAGATGAAGACGAAGCCCACCCAGGCAAGCGTAAAGGAGCTGCAGGGAATGGGCATTCAGCCCGACATCATCGTGTGCCGTTCCGAGTATCCGCTGGACAAGCACATAAAAGAAAAGATCGCCCTCTTCTGCAACGTGCCCAGTTCTCACGTCCTGCAGAATCTGGACGTTGAGTACCTCTATGAGGCTCCTCTGGCCATGGAGAAGGAAAACCTGGCCCAGGTAGCCTGCGAATGCCTGAATCTGCCCTGTCCGGAGCCGGATCTGACCGACTGGAAGGCCATGGTGGAATCCCTGCGTTCGCCGGTACGGGACGTGACCATCGCTTTGGTTGGAAAATACATCCAGCTCCACGACGCCTACATCAGCGTGGTGGAAGCTCTGAAGCACGGCGGGATTGCCAGCCACGCTACGGTAAATATCAAATGGATCAATTCCGAAGAGCTGAACGAAGGCAACGCCCAGGAACTTCTGGGAGACGTAAGCGGCATTCTGGTGCCCGGCGGATTCGGCGACCGCGGCATTGACGGCAAGATCACCGCCATCCATTATGCCCGTACCCACAAGATCCCCTTCCTGGGACTCTGCCTGGGTATGCAGCTGGCGATTGTGGAGTACGCCCGGAACGTGGCCGGTCTGGAGGACGCCCACAGCATCGAGCTGGATCCTCAGACTCCCCATCCGGTAATCGCCCTTCTGCCGGATCAGAACGGCGTGGAGGACATCGGAGGAACCCTTCGTCTGGGGGCTTATCCCTGTGTTCTGGACAAACACTCCAAGGCGTACCGCCTGTACGGCCAGGAGGAGATCTACGAGCGCCACAGACACCGCTATGAGGTGAACAACGATTACCGGAAAGTCCTGGAGGACAACGGCATGCTTCTCTCCGGCCTGTCGCCGGACGGCAGAGTCGTGGAGATGGTGGAGCTGAAGGATCATCCTTTCTTTATCGCCACCCAGGCGCATCCGGAGCTGAAGTCCAGGCCCAACCGCCCTCACCCCTTATTCAAAGGGTTTGTGGAGGCTGCCATCGCTCTTCACGAAAATTGA
>CALWMW010000034.1 GCA_944382085.1 uncultured Lachnospiraceae bacterium
TGCGAAGCATAAAGTTTGCCGATATAGAAGAACAAGGCTTTATGCCCGTGTATGAACGTCAAAGAATTACGGATGAGTTGCACGAAGCGTGTGGCTTCCGTACAGACTATCAATTTATAACAAAACGGAGAATGAAAGAAATCCAGAAAAAAAGTAAGCGAAGATAAAACATTACTATATTTCAAATATGAGACGCAAAGTGCCACAATCCCAGTATTTTCAAGGATTATGGCACTCGTTTTTCTTTTCAACTGTCAAAGATGGGATCATATCATGGAATGAAAAGAATTGCAAGTGGTTTTTCAAGATTTCCTTATACAAAAAAGGAGCGGTATGATAAAATGAGCGTATCAGAAAACAAGAGGTTCTTTTTTTGCGAACAGAAAGGAATTGGAAGATGGATTTTACTACAGAGCGAATGCTGCACGGCGGCGATTACAACCCGGAACAGTGGCTGGACCGGCCGGATCTTTTGGAAAAGGATCTGGAGATGCTGCAGGAAGCGGGATGCAATACGGTGACTTTGGGCGTGTTTTCCTGGGCGGTTCTGGAGCCGGAGGAGGGAGCGTTTTCCTTTGGCTGGCTGGAAGAGATCATGGACCGGCTTTACGAGCGGGGAATCTGGGTGATCCTGGCCACGCCCTCCGGAGCCAGGCCAAGATGGCTGGCGGACCGGTATCCGGAGGTGCTGCGCATGGACGAGGCCAGGCGTCGGGATCTCTTCGGAGGGAGGCACAATCACTGCTTTACTTCCCCTGTTTATCGGGAAAAGGTGCGAAGGATCAATACGGAGCTGGCGAAACGCCTGGGTCGCCATCCTTCCGTGATCCTCTGGCACATTTCCAATGAGTACGGCGGGGAGTGCCATTGTCCCCTCTGCCAGGAAGCATTCCGGAACTGGCTGCGGAAGCGGTACGGAAGCATCGAGGAGCTGAACCGGAGGTGGTGCACCACTTTCTGGAGCCATACCTACCAGAGCTTTGATCAGATCGAAAGCCCGTCTTCCAGGGGGGAGAGGATGCTTCACGGCCTGAATCTGGACTGGAAGCGGTTTGTCACTTATCAGACCACAGATTTTATGAAAGCGGAGATTACGGCCCTGCGGGAGGCGGGAAGCGCTCTGCCGGTAACGGCGAATTTTATGTACTATTTTAAAGGGTTGGATTATTTCAAAATGGCGCGGGAGCTGGACGTGGTTTCCTGGGATACGTATCCTCTCTGGGAGAAAAAAGCGCCCATTGAGATTGCCTATGACAACGGCATGTGCCACGACCTGATGCGATCCCTGAAGAAGAAGCCTTTTCTTCAGATGGAATCCTGCCCTTCCTCCACGAACTGGCAGGGAGTCAGCAAGCTGAAGCGGCCGGGCGTTCTTTTTGCCCAGTCCATGCAGGCGGTCGCTCACGGAGGAGACGGCGCGCTTTATTTTCAGATTCGCCAGAGCCGGGGCGCTTCAGAGAAGTTTCACGGCGCGGTAATTGACCATTACGGAGGGAACGATACCAGAGTATTCCGGGAGGTATGCCGTACAGGAGAGGCGCTGGAAAAACTTGGCGAGCTCTGCGCAAGCCAGGTGAAAAGCCAGGCGGCGATTCTTTATGACTGGGAGAGTCAGTGGGCCATGGAAGACAGCCAGGGGCCCAGGAATGACGGGCTTCATTACCAGGAGGCGGTTTTGAAATTTTACCGGGCTTTCCGCAAAAGAGGATTGAACGTAGACTTGGCGGATCAGGACAGTTCCCTGGAAGGCTACCGGATTCTGGCGGTTCCCATGTGCTATCAGTTCCGGGAAGGCTTCGCCCAGAAGGTACGCCGTTTTACCCAGCAGGGAGGGATTCTGGTGATGACCTACTGGTCCGGCATTGCGGATGAGACGGACCGCTGCTATCTGGGCGGCGTACCCCACGGCCTTATGGATGTGCTGGGAATCCGCAGCGCGGAGATAGACGGCCTTTACGACTGGGAAGAAAATCAGCTGATACCGGAGGAGAAGAATGAGCTGGGGATTACCCGGAGCTTTCGCTGCAAGTACCTCTGCGACCTTGTGGAACTCAGAGGAGCCAAAAGCGTGATGGCGTACGGAAAGGACTTTTATCAGGGAACCCCTGCGCTTACGGTAAACCGGTACGGAAAAGGAAGCGCCTGGTACGTGGCGGCAGACGGGGAGGAAGCCTTTTATGAGGAACTGATCCGCCTCCTTCTGAAAAAAGAAAAGATCAAAGGAGCGGTGCCCGGAGAGATCCCGGAAGGACTGGAAGTGACGACAAGGGAAAAAGAGGGGACCGTATACTATATTTATCAGAATTTCGGGAGGGAACCGGCGCGGCTTCCCCTGCCGGAAGGAAAGGTTTTTGCTGTGTATGGGGAAGCAGAGGAGCTTTTGGAACCTTATGGCCTGGCTATTTTGAAGCAGACAACAGAGTAAGAGAACGAGATGAAGGATACAATTTTAATTGCAGACGACGACACAGAACTGGTAAAAATGCTGCGTACTTTTTTTGAACTCAGAAACTATACAGTGATCACAGCCTCCGATGGAGCCGAGACGCTGAAAATGGTAGAAAGGAAACCGGATCTTATTTTGCTGGATATCAATATGCCCAAAGTGGACGGGATCGAAGTATGCCGGCGAATCCGGGATAAGGTATCCTGCCCGAACAGCGGTTTAAAATCCGGCGCTATTCTGCTATTGAGGAACTGGACGAGGCGATACTGAACCGACTGATCAGCAAAATCCTGATTGGCGAGGTCAAAAAGGTGGACGGCCAGAAAGTGCAGGAAGTCAGGATCGTTTATAACTTTGTCGGGGAAATCCCGGAGATTGCAGCGTAAATAGTTTGCCCCATCTCTCAAGCATTGAGGGATGGGGCTTTTATTTTGCCGTCGTCCGGCAGTGAATACAGAACTAATTTTTTATTCCATTCTCAGCCGCTCCACTACGGTGTGTTTTGCCATCGCGTGGCCGGTGAGGACCGGAATACACACCCCAAGCAGGGCAAAGAGCGGAATGATAAACAGGAAGGGCGTGAGGTTCAGATGGTAGGTAAAGAACCAGAATAGTCCTTCTACCGCCTGGAAGGCGACCGGCCCCAACGTCAGCGTCA
>CALWMW010000035.1 GCA_944382085.1 uncultured Lachnospiraceae bacterium
TGCCAAGAGAACTGTGGGTGCAGTTTTCCACCATGGAAGCGTACCGGGACAGGGAGGATCAGCTGTTTGCCCTGCTGCGCCAGTCGGACGGAAAAGACCACGTCGCCATTTACGTGCGAAGCCCCAGGGCCGTGCGCAGGCTGGGGGACAACTGGACGGTGCGGGCGGACGAGGAACTGCTTTCCCGGCTGGAAGCCCTCCTGGGAAAAGAAAATGTAAAGGTAAAATGAGCGGGGGAAAAAAGAGGATGTAAAGAACGGGTAAAGACTCAGTCATATCCTGCCGGAAACCTTTACAAACACCATAAAATAGATTAAAATGAGAAAAACGAAATGAACCCATTGCTTGGCAGGAGGTGCAATATGGCAAAAAGGTGGAAACAATCGGCGTGCTTACCAGCGGCGGAGACGCGCCGGGCATGAACGCGGCTATCCGTGCCGTAGTCCGCAAAGCGCTGTCCCAGGGCCTGAAGGTGAAAGGAATCTCCCAGGGATATAAGGGACTGCTGAATGAGGAGATTGAGGATCTGTATCCCTGGAGCGTATCAGACATTATTTCCAAGGGCGGTACGATCCTGTATACGGCCAGGTGCGCGGAGTTCCGCACCTCGGAGGGACAGGATCAGGGCGCGGAGATCTGCCGGAAGCACGGCATAGACGGCCTGGTGGTGATCGGCGGGGACGGCTCTTTCAACGGAGCGCGGCAGCTGGCGGCCAGGGGGATCAATACCATCGGAGTGCCCGGAACCATAGACCTGGATATCGCCTGTACGGACTATACCATCGGCTTTGACACGGCAGTCAACACGGCGATGGAAGCGATCGATAAGGTAAGGGATACCTCCACCTCCCATGAGCGGTGCAGCATCATCGAGGTAATGGGAAGAAACGCGGGCTATATTGCGCTGTGGTGCGGCATTGCCAACGGAGCGGAGGACATCCTTCTTCCGGAGCGGTACGACTATGACGAGCAGAAACTGATCAACAACATTATCAACAACCGCAAGCGCGGCAAGAAGCACCATATTATTATCAACGCCGAGGGCATCGGACATTCCACCAGTATGGCCAGACGAATCGAGGCGGCCACCGGCGTGGAGACGAGAGCCACCATTCTGGGACACCTCCAGCGCGGCGGAAGCCCCAACTGCCGGGACCGCGTATATGCTTCCATGATGGGAGCCTACGCGGCGGATCTTCTGGCCCAGGGCCAGTCCAACCGGGTGGTTGCTTTTAAGAACGGCGAGTATGTGGACTTCGACATTTCAGAAGCTCTGGATATGCAGAAGGAGATTCCGGATTATATGGTGCGGGTCAGCAAAGCCATGAGCGCCTGACCGGGGAGAAGAAAAGAAACATGACAGAGATCATCACAAGTATGTCCAACAGCCAGGTCAAGAACCTGATCCAGCTTCAGGCCAAAGGGAAGGCCAGAAATCAGCAGGGGCTTTTCGTGGCGGAAGGAATCAAAATGTACCGGGAAGCCCCCAAAGAGAGGCTTTCCGGTGTTTACGTATCCCAGCGTTTTTACGAAAAATACAAAGACGAGCTGTTCGGGCCGGGGGAGCTTAGGCCGGTGATCCTCTCGGACCGGGTGTTCGCCGCGGTATCCGATACCAGGACGCCCCAGGGAATTCTCTGCCTGGTGCGCCAGTTTTCTTATACGCTCCCGCAGCTCTTGGGGGAGAAGCCGCTTCTTCTGGTACTGGAGAATCTGCAGGATCCCGGAAATCTGGGTACCATCCTGCGTACCGGGGAGGGAGCCGGCGTGACCGGAATCCTTCTTTCCGCGGGCTGCGTGGATCTTTACAATCCAAAAGTCATTCGTTCCACCATGGGTTCGATTTATCGGATGCCCTTTTTTTATGCAGAGGATTTTTCCGGCAGCCTGGACTGGCTCAAGAGAAACGGCGTTTCCCTGTACGCGGCGCATCTGCGGGGAAGGAAGACGTACGACGGGCTGGATTATACCGGAGGCTCCGCTTTTCTGATCGGAAACGAGAGCAAGGGCCTCACAGAGGAAACGGCAGCCAAGGCGGACGCCCTGGTGACGATTCCCATGGAGGGCCAGGTGGAATCCCTGAACGCCTCCATTGCCGCGGCCGTGCTGATGTACGAAGCCTCCCGCCAGCGCAGAAACCGCCGGCAGCCATCGCTTCAATCTTAAAAATATGTGAATTTTTTCCGGGAAGTCTTGAAAAATGATCCGAAATGAACTAGCATCCTGATTCAGAAACCAATTTGGATGTTAAGGAGAAACGTATGAAGATTCAGACTTTGACGGGCAAAAAACGAAACAGAGTTTCTCCCGGCGGGATGTATACGCTCTGTTTTCTTGCGGTCTCCCTGTGTGTCTTTTCCTGGTTCTTTCTGAACGGAAAAACCATGTTCTGGAAAGAGACAGACGGGATGACTCAGCTTTTTATCGCACTTGTCTATTACCGCTCCTGGTTAAGAGAGATTCTGGCCAACGTTTTTTTGGAGCATTCCTTTGAAATTCCCCTGTGGAACTGGAATGTAGGGTACGGGGCGGATATTCTTACTACTTTTCATTATTATGTTCTGGGAGATCCCCTGAATCTTCTGTCTGTTCTTGTGCCGGCGGACGGGATGGAAGGGTTTTACGGGGGCCTGATCGTCCTTCGCATTTATCTGGCCGGGCAGGCGTTCCTCGCCTACTGCCGGGGACGGGGCGAGACCAGCCTCTGGTCCGCCGGAGGAGCCATGATCTATTCTTTTGGCTTCTGGACGATCATGGCCGGAGTGCGCCATCCTTTTTTCCTGAATCCTTTGATTTATTTTCCTCTGCTGCTGAAGGGAATCGACCGGGTATTTCAAAAAGGCAGTCCGTATCTGTTTATCGGGATGACGGCGCTGTGCGCGGTGAGCAACTTCTATTTCTTCTATATGATCTGTATTCTCATGTTTTTCTACGCGGCAGGAGAATACCTGGCGTTATTCCGCCCTTACCGGATGAGAGAGTTTATGGCGTGGTTTTGGAAGTTCGTTCTGTATTTCGCTGTGGGGACGGCCCTTTCCGCGGTGATTCTTTTTCCAGTGGCCCTGGTTATGCTGACCTCCGGAAGGGCGGAGGCGGGGCATATCGTGCCGGTTCTTTATCCGGCGCTCTATTACTGGAAATTTCCGGCCGCTTTTCTTACGGGACAGGCGGGCTACTGGAATAAGATGGGCTACACGGCCTTTGGTGTGCTTTCTGTTCTGCAGCTGTTTTTGAAAAGAAAGCGGGGCGGTTCGCTGAAGGCAGGTTTCCTCTTCCTGACGGTCCTTTTGCTGATTCCCTGGTGCGGCCATGCCCTGAACGGCTTCTCCTATGTGACCAATCGCTTTGTCTGGGCCTACGGTCTTGTGACCGGCTATATTTTTGTAAAAATGGCTCCGGAGCTTATGGCTCTGGAGAAAAAAGAAAAGATCCGGCTGACTGTGGCGGCGGCAGTTTACTGCGGCTTCTGCTTCCTGAACCGGGAAACCCGTACGGAATTTGTACTGGCGGCCATGGTTCCGCTCTGTTTTCTTCTGCTGTTTCTTGTCCTGGCGGAAAAAGACTGGATCCGTATGCATAACCGGGGCGTGCAGGCAGGGATGCTTCTGGGGCTTTGCGGCTGCCTGATTCTTCAGGGGAGCTACAAGTACTCCTATACGGAACAGGATTATCTCGCTGAATTTGAAGACCAGGGCGAAGCGTGGAAGGATCTGACGGAAAACACGCCGGGAAGCCTGGTCAAAGAGGTTCCGGACGATGGAGTGTGGCGGTACGATTCCGGGAGCGCCGGGGAGATTTATAATAACGGGCTTCAGCTGGGAGAAAAGCGGGTGAACTTTTACTGGAGCCTGGCAGATGGAACTGTAAACGAATTTCAGAGGGAGCTTTACCTCAATACCCAGCAGGACCACCGGTACGACGGACTGGACGGCCGGATGGCTCTGGAAGCTCTGGCCGGGGTGAAATATGTTCTGATTCCCAAAGGGGAGACCTCGTATCTGCCTTATGGATATGAGCAGGAGGTTCTCACCGGCGCGGTAGGGGAAGAAGGAGAAGAAAGGGAGTACTCTGTGTACGAAAATCCGGACAGCCTGCCCTTCGCTTATGTATATTCTTCCTATATCTCAAGGGACAGCTACGAGGAGATGACAGCGGTGCAGAAGCAGCAGGCGCTTCTGCAAGGAGCGGTGATGGAGGAGGCTCCAAAATCTGCAAAGCTTTCGGAGATTTCTCCGGAATTTACCGAACGCGTTCTCCCATACACCGTGGAAGCGGAAGAAGGAATCGTATGGGAGGACGGAAAAGCGCTGGTGAAGGAGCCTGGGGCCTCGGTCACTCTGTCCTTTCAGGGGCAGGAGGAGTGCGAAACGTACCTTATCCTGGAAGGACTGGATTACCAGGATCTCAGAGAGACAGAGCTGTATTCCCAGGAGGAGCTGGCCGCTATGGGGACCTACGACAGAAACAAGCTTTATGCGGAAAACCGGGACTGGGAAGGGGCGACGTCCACCGTTCTGACGATCACCAGCGCAGAGACAGAAAAGAAGCTGAAGTATCTGACGAAGGAGAATTCTTTCTCCACAGGCGTGGAGGACTATCTGATTCATCTGGGCTACAGCAGCCAGGCCAGAACAGAGCTTACGATTACCTTCCAGAAAAAAGGGATCTATACCTTTGACAGCCTGCAGACGGTCTGCCAGCCTGTGCGGCCCATGGAAGAGTGGATCCAGGAGCTGAAGCAGGAGGAGGTCACCCGGCTGGAACTGGAAGGAAACCAGGTAGAGGCGGCGGTTTCTCTTGAAAATCCGGGCATCGTATGCTTTGCCGTTCCCTATAGCGCAGGATGGACGGCCTATGTGGACGGGGAGAAAGCCAAGGTGATTCAGACCAACACCATGAACCTAGGGATAGAACTGGAAGCGGGAGAACACGAAATCCAACTGCGGTACCATACGCCGGGACTGGACGCCGGCGCGGCGGTTTCCCTGGGAGGCGCGGTTTTTCTGGGGATTCTGGCTGTTTCTGAAGGGAAAAAGAGGAAAAGGAGAAGAAAATCTTAAAATTGCTTGACAAAGCTTTGGAATCATATTACAATAACTCCGTAATTGAGATGTAACAAAGTTGTAATATTTTTAACAGAAACGTAGCAGACGTTTCTGCAAAAGGAGGATATCATGAGGAAGAATACTGGACGTACCGTTCTGTGCGCAGTTTCCGCGCTGACCGTTTCAGCGCTTGCAGGCATTACGGGCATGGCTCAGGAAGAATCCGATGTAATAGCGATTCCATATGAACAGCCTGAAGCCTGGCAGGAACTGGCCATGGCCAACGACGATACCGTGAGCACGGGGATTAACATCCGCGCGGCGGCGGACGAAGACAGCGAAGTGATCGGCTATCTTTATAACGGCGGCGCGGTCTGGGTGATCAACAAAGGCGAAGCGTGGACGGAGCTTTATTCCGGAGGGCTTACCGGTTTTGTGAGAAACGAATACCTGGTATTCGCGGAGGATGCCAAGGGACTGGCGGAGCACTACGGAAAGGAAGGCGTAGTCACCACCTGGGATCATGTACAGCTCTTTGAGGGCGCGGACGGAGGCTCCTACGTGCTGGATTATCTGGAGTCAGGAGATTCCTTTCTTCTGGCGGAGGACGGCGGCCACTGGCTCGGCGTTCAGTACGGAGCGGACAGCATCGCTTACCTTTCTTCTGAAGATGTGACGAGAGCGCTGCTGCTGGATACCGCGGTGCCCAAGGACGGCGTATACGTGGAAGAGAGCTCTGAGACCGAAGAGACGGAAGCGGTATACGAAGAGACTTATGTGGAGACCGAGTATGTGGATTCTTCTGCGGACACCTGGTATACGGAATCTACAGAAGCTCCCACTTATACCGAGACCGAGCCGGTGTACACCGAGACCGAACCGGTTTATACGGAGACGGAACCGGTCTATACCGAGACGGAGCCGGTTTATACGGAGACCGAACCGGTCTATGAGGAAACCGAAGGAGCGGACGACGCGGATGTGATCGACGACGACGGTTCCTACTATGACGCAGATACCGATACGTATTACGATGAGAACGGAAATGTAGTATCCGAGGACTATACCTTAGACGCTACGGATTATGCGGAGGCGGAAGCAGCGGCGCAGGCTGCGGCAGAGTCCTACGCGGAGACGGAAGCTTATGTGGAAACGGAAGCGCCTCAGACGGAGGCGGCCAGCACAGCCAGCTCCGATGACCTGAATCTTCTGGCGTCCCTCATCTACTGCGAGGCAGGAAACCAGAGCTATGAGGGAAAGGTAGCGGTAGGCGCGGTTGTTATGAACCGTGTGAACAGTTCTTCCTTCCCGGATACCATCAGCGACGTAATTTATCAGAGCGGCCAGTTTACTCCCGCCTCCAGCGGCGCCCTGTCCAGCGCCCTTGCCAACGGCGTCCCCAGCGAATGTTATGAGGCGGCCAGCGCGGCCCTTGCAGGAGAGAACCCGGTAGGAGATGCCCTTTATTTCAATACCGGTTCCGGTAAAGGAATGAAGCTTGGAGACCACCAGTTCTATTAAACTCCATTTCAGAAAAGCAGAAGTACATACCAGAGCATGCAAAAGCTGCCCTTGTCCATGCGGACAAAGGGCAGCTTTTTTAAAATGTTCGATGCCTAAAGAAGTTCTTTCATGATAAATTCATAGACAGCCTGGCACTTGGTCTTCCAGTTGGCGCAGACCGCTTTTGCCTGCGCTTCGTCCGGTACGGTGATCGTCAGGTCGATGGGATTGGAATGCCGCTCTTTTACCAGGCAGCGGACGGAGTATTCGTTGGCGGTATTTTTATAGTAATCCGCCAGTACGGAGACTTCATCCCTAAGCTGCATTTTATTTTCCCGCATATACTGGTCGATCTCTTCCCGGATCGCTTTGGAAATCCGCTTATGGAAGTAGAGAAGCGTCTCCGCGCCGGAGTCTGTCAGAGAAAAATAGGAGCTGTTGCGGATGGTCTCCTGCCGCACCAGCTTGGCTTCCGTGAGCTCGGAGAGGACCGACTGAAGGGTAAAGTAGGAGGTATATCCCTTATCCAGAATGAAAGAAGAGATCTGAGAATTGGTAAGCGGGAAGTCCACCTTATCCAGCATATAAAGAACGATGAGTTTATATAAGGTCAGGGGTTCAGACATTTGAAATTTCCTCCTTTGCAAGATTCCAGTATTTGCCCTGCCAGGTGTTTTCCCGGCGGAAGGCCGAATGGATCGCGTTCAGGACCGTGCGTTTGCGCAGGCTCCAGGTGGGAGCGATCAGCAGCCGGGCCGGTCCGTCTCCGGTAAGGCGGTGAATCACAATCGAAGGATCCAGACGCTCCACGCAGGCGATCAGGGTACGGACGTAGGTCTCCTGATCGGGGATGGGGAAAGGATTCTGCAGATACCAATCCGCCAGATCCGTTCCCTTCAGGACATGGAGAAGCTGCAGCTTGACTCCCTGAATGTCGGCCTGATTCAGATATTCTATGGTCTGCAGCATTTCCGCTCTGGTCTCTCCGGGAAGGTAAAGAATCACATGGACGATGACTTCGATTCCCAGGTCTCTCAGAGCTTTTACCGCCTCTTCAAAGCGCGCAAGGGGATATCCCCGGCGGATCAGAAGAGCGGTTTTTTCATGGATGGTCTGCAGTCCAAGCTCCACCCACACGGGCTTGATCCGGTTCAGACGCTCCAACAGGCGAAGGGTTTCCGGCGGAAGGCAGTCCGGGCGGGTGGCGATGGAAAGCGCCGCCACCTCCGGATCCTCAATCGCCTCTGTAAAAATTTTTTCCAGATGGTCGATGGGAGCGTAGGTATTGGTATAGGCCTGAAAATAGGCAATAAAAAGACGAACCGGACGCTTCTGACGAATCATGGCTTTCTGTGCCTGGAGCTGCTGGGGAATAGACAGGGCAGGGGAGGCGGCGAATTCACCGGAGCCTCCGGCGCTGCAGAAAATGCAGCCGCGTTCCCCCAGGGTTCCGTCCCGGTTGGGACAGGTCATACCTCCGTTCAGCGTCAGGCGGTAAACCTTTTCGCCAAACCGGCGGCGCATCTCATCATTCAGGGAATGGTAAGGCTTTTCTCCCCATTTCATGGATATAAGATCCTTCTTTCTTTTCCGTAATTGATACACATACCGACAGTTTATCACAGGGGAAAAGATTTCGCAAATTTTTTTGCGTTCTCCAATTTGGAAAAAAGCAAGGAAAAAATTGCCGGATTCGCGTTCTCATACTATAATAGAAAACAAGAAAAATCCAGTTTAAGGGAGAAACGTTATGAGAACGACCATGAAGGACATCGCAAGAGAGTGCGGCGTATCGGTATCCGCAGTCTCTCTTGCCCTCTCCGGGAAGGCGAAAAAGGGAAGAATTTCAGAAGCGAAAAAAGAAGAGATCCTGCAGACGGCCAGGAGAATGAATTATTATCTGAACAGCGCCGCTTCGGATCTTGCCAGAGGGCAGAGCCGGGTGATCGGCATGGTGATCAACGATATCCGAAATTCTCATATTGCCGAGCTGGATATTGCGATCAGCCAGGTGCTCCAGAACCGGGGCTATTCCGTGGTGAACCACATCCTTCATGACCAGCACAAAGAGGAAGAAGAACAGCTGATCCGGCAGATCGCGGCGGGCAATCTGTGCGCGCTCATCTGGGCGAAGCCGTACGAGCCGGACCGAATCGCGGAGAACCAGAGGCTGTATGAGATTATAGACTCCCTGGGGATCCCTGTGGTGACGATGGACGGTTATGAATTTAAGAGCGATGGGCTCAACATCTGTTACGATTATGAGAAGGCGGGATATCTGGCGGTGAATTACCTGATCGGCTGCGGCCATAGAAGGATCGGCTGCATAGCCGGCAATCAGGGATACCGGGTCACCAGGAACCGCCTGACGGGATACCGAAGCGCGCTGGAAGAGGCGGGAATCGAGTACGATGAAAAGCTGATTTACAGCGGGGATTACACCATGGAAAGCGGGAGCCAGGCGCTGTCGTATCTCATGGGCCAGCACGTGACGGCGATTTTTGCGATGAACGACGTAATGGCTTTCGGCGTATACCGAAGCGCGAGAAATTATGGAATCCGTATTCCGGAGGACCTCTCCGTGATAGGGTGCGACAACGTACCTTTTGCGGAGGTGCTGGAAACGCCGCTTACCACCGTGGGGGTGCCCACGGAACAGATGGGAATTTACATTGGGGAGCAGCTGTGCAGGGCGATTGAAGAACATCCGGCTTCCATGCAGAACCGGGAGGGAAAGAAGAGAAAAACCGTATTTTATCAGCCGGATCTCTACGTCAGGGGAAGCGTTAAAAAAATACAGACAGGCATCTGAGGAAAGAGCGGAAGAGAGCAGACCGCAAGGGTTTGGCTCTCTTCTTTTTTGCAAGTAAAAATAGACAATAATACTTATGGATCAACCGTTTGACTATACGTTTGTTTTGAATAAAATACACAAAGATTGTATAAAATGACAAGAATATATTGATATAAAACAAAATTTGCTGTATATTATGTTCAAGAACTTGGAGGAATGAACGAGCGTGTGGCGATAGGATAAAAAGAATAGTCAAGCGCTTAACTTAAACGGAGGAATGGTTTTGGAAGAGAAACTGATTGTGGAATTGAAGGAAATCCGAAAAGAATTTCCTGGAGTAGTCGCCCTGGATCACGTAAATATGAAGATCCG
>CALWMW010000036.1 GCA_944382085.1 uncultured Lachnospiraceae bacterium
AGTATATTTTCCATCAAGATAACTATACGTTTTCGCTTCATTTTGAGAATGAAAAATAAGCATATGAAGTAGTATGTTTTTATATGAATAAAAAATTTTAACTTCATTCGACTCTTTATCAATTATATAATTCTGAAAACTCATTCCAGATGGCAAATAAACAAAATTAATTTCAGCAATTCCTGCTTTTTCTTTTAATTCTTTTAATTGTCTTCTTTCCTCTTTTCGTTGTGTCCCATCCTCACCTTCATCAATATAATTAATATTAATCATTATTCCAAACCTCTCCGCGACTCCATCCCACACCCGCATCACCAGTTTCCGGTTGGCGTCGCTGGTCATACTGATGCCGAACACCAGTACCAGCATCGCTGCCACAGCGCCCGCCCGGCGCAGGAATCTTACTCTCTTCTTTCTTCTCGCCGCGCGCTTCTTCTGCTTCTCTCCCAGCTCTTTCCCAAGTTTCAGAGCTTCCTGATCTTCTTTTGGCAGCATGGAATAAAGCCTCTCCAGATCCGGCATCTTTGTATCCCTGCCGGCTTCCTGGGGAAGCGCTTCCTCGTCACGTTCTTTTTTTGCTGTCTCCTTTTCCGTATCTTGCGCGGCCTGCCTGGGAGCGCCTTCTGCCGTTTCCGGCTCCTCTTCCCAATCTCCCTCTGCTTTCAGCTTGGCCACTATTTTTTCAAACAGATCGTCCGGAGCCTTTATCCCGGCCAGGGAAGGGTTCTCGTTCAGCTCTTTTTCCAGGTCGTCCGCCTCTTGCTTCAGACTTTCCCGGATCATCTCATCCATCTTGGGATCTTCCAGGAGCTCCTGGTCAATCCGGATGGGCGAAATCTTACTTCCCTTTTCCGGGGTTTCTCTTTTGTTTTCTTTCATTTCCGGTTAAGTCCCTTCTTGACTTTTCTTGGGCAAAGGTTAAACTGTACATAGTAAGAATAATCTGGAGGATGAACATGAAACGAATTATCTTGACAGGCGGCGGCACCGCCGGACATGTCACCCCGAACATTGCCCTGCTCCCGGCTTTGCAGGAGCGCGGCTTCGATATTCACTATATTGGATCCTACGACGGGATTGAGCGAAAGCTCATTGAAGAGCTCTCCATCCCCTACTATGGAATCGCTTCAGGAAAACTGCGGCGCTATTTCGACTTAAAGAATTTTTCCGATCCCTTCCGGGTCGCCAGGGGATATTTCCAGGCCCGCAAGCTGTTAAAGCAGCTGAAGCCGGATATCGTATTCTCCAAGGGCGGATTCGTCACGGTGCCTGTGGTGCAGGCGGCCAAGGGACTTCATATTCCTGTAATCATACACGAATCCGACCTGACTCCCGGCCTTGCCAACCGTCTGGCAATTCCGGCAGCCACCAAAGTGTGCTGTAATTTTCCTGAAACCATTCCCCTTCTCCCCAAGGGAAAAGCGGTCCTCACCGGATGTCCCATCCGTCAGGAGCTCCGCCAGGGAAATAAGCTGGAGGGGCTGAAATTCTGCGGATTTACCGCCTCCAAACCGGTGCTTCTGGTCATCGGCGGAAGCCTTGGCTCCGTAGCGGTGAACCGGGCGGTGCGCGGGATCCTGCCTGAACTTCTGAAGACCTTCCAGGTCGTCCATCTGTGCGGCAAGGGCAATCTGGAGGAATCCCTCAAGGGTACGTCCGGGTATGTGCAGTTTGAATACATTAAAAAAGAACTGGCGGATCTCTTTGCCATGGCGGACGTGGTCGTCTCCAGGGCAGGAGCCAACGCCATCTGCGAGCTTCTGGAGCTTCGAAAGCCCAATCTTCTGATCCCTCTCTCCGCCGCGGCCAGCAGGGGCGATCAGATCCTGAATGCCAGATCCTTTGAGCAGCAGGGCTTCAGCAAAGTGATCCAGGAGGAAGCGCTCTCCGAAGAGACGCTGCTTTCCGAAATCCTCTCTCTTTATGAGAACCGCGGCTCCTTTGTGGAAGCGATGGAAAAAAGCGCTTCCAGCCACGCGGTGGATACCATCGCGGCCCTGATCTGCGAAGTGGCGAAGGCTTAGAGGAAAATCTCTTTTAAAGTCCCGGAAGGCGGGGGAACCCCCGCCCTCCGGACTTGTTTTTTCCGGCAGAAGCTGCCGGTTTCTTATCTGGCGGAGTATTCGTCTCCGAAGCGCTCTCTTACAAAGAGCCGGGCTCTGTGAAGTCTTGCCCTGAGCACTGGTTCCGTAATCCCCAGTCTTCTGGCTGCTTCACTGTAGGACAGCCCATCCACACAGATCATAATGAGCACCTCATACCACAGGCGGTTTGCTTTCTGTACTTCTCTCAGAATCCTTCCGGTAAGTTCTTTCTGGTACATCTGCCGTTCGTGGAGCAGAATGCTCTCTTCCACAAGAACGTTGCCCATCTCCTTGAGATTGTTGTCGTTCATGGAAACCTCCCGGTGGGTGCTGTTCTTTCTGAAATAGTCCACAATCGCGTTCTTCGTACAGCGGATCAGCCACGCCTTTTCCAGATCCTCGTCGATGTGGTCCATGTTTTTGTAGAATGAAAGAAATACCTGTTGGCAGATCTCCTGCGCGGTCTGAAGGTTGCCGGTTTTGTAAAACGCAAGCTTCATCACCAAATCCTTATACTTCAGAAAGCTTTCCTCAAATCTTTTGTTCTTCATTTCTCATTCCCTTTTCTTTTGTAAGGTATTTTTGCAGAGGATACGAAGGCGGTCCCTTCGCATCTTGTCCAAAACAGGGAACTGGCGCGTTTTTTAAAATAAGGAGAGAATTTCCTGACGGTCTTCCTCAGTCAGCGTCCCCGGCGTCCAGGCTACGTTTACCGTATCGCCCTTATAACGGGGAATCAGATGCATGTGGAAGTGGAATACAGTCTGTCCCGCCGCTTCTCCATTGTTCTGCACAACATTGATCCCGTCTGCGTGCAGTCCGTCCTTCAGCTGCCTGGCCAGCTTCTTCGCCAATACCAT
>CALWMW010000037.1 GCA_944382085.1 uncultured Lachnospiraceae bacterium
CTTTATCATAGATGGAGACGATCTGCCCCTCCTCCGACAGGGTGACCCGGAGGTATTCGTTTTCCCCCCCCTGGCTGCAAGCCCGCAGCTCACCGGAAAAAGTTTCCTTGTTTTCTCCCTCTCTGAGTTCATACGATGCGTATCCTTTGGAGGGAACGCTGGAGACCAGAGCCAGATACCGGTTCCCCGGATATGGCTGCGCCGGATACTCTTTTTCTCCGTCCCAGAGGACAGGGTTCCGAAGCTCTTTTTGTCTGTCAAAAACGATGGTTCCTTCTCCGGGGCATCCGTTTGGATTAAACACCGCCAGGCTCCCCTTTGGCGCCTGGATTTCTTCGGTCAGCCGTCTTAAAGCCTTTTCTTCCAGTCCCCTTCCTCTTGAAAGCAGGGATTCATACTCCCTTTTGGACTCCTCATACACTTCAAAAATCGAAGAACCCGGCACGATATCATGGAACTGATTGCGAAGCGCCGTCTCCCAGAGCTCATCCAGCTCCTCCTTGGGATAGGGAAGGCCCGTCAGGCTCCCCGCCAGGCTGGAAAACAGCTCCGTATTTTCCAGAAGAAATTCGCTGCGCCTGTTATATTTCTTATTTCTCGCCATGGAGGTGTACGTTCCCCGGTGGTATTCCAGGTAGAGCTCTCCCACCCACACCGGCAGATACTTCTGATCTTTTACGTGGTCTTCCAGCGTATGGAAGAAGTTTCCGGCCGTGCTCATCACCGTCTGGGGACAGCCGGGGATCCCTCTGGAAAGCCGCCTCTGGTTTTCCAGCATGTCTCTTACCGGTCCGCCGCCGCCGTCTCCGTATCCGAAGGACATGAGAGCCTCCTGGTTCAGGTATTTCTGGCTGTACCGCTCCCAGCCCCCTTTTACCTGGGAAGGATTGATGTAGGCGTTGTAGGTGGTAAAATGCTCCGTCTCCGTGCCGCCTTCTACCGCCGGCTTACGGTAATCCCGGCTGGGGCTGAAATGCGTCAGGATCCTGGTACCGTCGATCCCCTCCCACAGGAAGGTATCGTAAGGCATTTTATTAAATTCATTCCAGCTGATCTTGGTGGTCATAAAGTAGCGGATGCCGCATTTCTTCATGATCTGAGGAAGTGCCGCGGAATATCCGAACACATCTGGAAGCCAGAGGATCTCGTTGTCTTTTCCGAACTCTTCCCGGAAGAACTTTTTCCCGTACAGGAACTGACGAACCAGGGATTCTCCGGAGGTAAGGTTGCAGTCCGCCTCTACGAACATGCCGCCTTCCGTCTCCCAGCGCCCCTCCTTCACTCTTTCCCGGATCTGCTCATAGACCTCCGGCGCGTTTTTCTTCACGTATTTGTAGAGCTGGGGCTGACTGGACATGAAAATGTATTCCGGGTACTCCTTCATCAGCTGCAGCACGGTAGAAAAGCTTCGCACCGCCTTATCTTCCGTCACCGCCAGCGTCCAGAGCCAGGCCACATCGATGTGGGTATGTCCCACGCAGTATATTTTCTCCGGACAGTCTCCGGTATATTTTTCATAGAATTCCCGTTCCAGATACTCCTGCGCCTGTTTCAGCGACGCTTCATATTCCGGCGAATGCTCTTTCCTCAGATCCAGAAGATTTAAGGATTCATTCAGCGGCAGAAGGATCTCTCTGAATTCCCGGCTCTCCGGCGGCAGGAGGCGGGCCGTCTCATAGGGAACCGCAAGATCGTAATAATATTTCTCCGTAGCGCGGTGCAGCACTTTGATGCAGGAATCCATCACCAGGCGGAAATTCTGATCCCCGGTAAAGGCGGACAGAAGAATCCGAAAGGTTTCGCCGCCTCTGGCGGACTCCGTAAGGATCACTTCCCGGTGGTTTACATCCAGCCCCTGAATCCTTTTCCCATTTATGAAAATGGAAAACTGCGGATTGGTGGCGTCCCATTCCCCTTCTTTTCCTGTCCGGAGTTCATAGACCGCGCACTTCCCCTGATAAGCTTCCGGGAGCGTTACCACCGTCTCAAACCAGAAGTATTCCCGGTGTCCGCCCCAGAGTTCTCCTTCCCTGAGCACCTCCCAGGACTCTGTGTTCAGATGCTCAAGATCCGAAAAGCGTTCCCGCGTCTTCCGGTACCGGTACTCCTTCACCGGCACCGCATCGGTGTAAATCAGCTCTTTCAGGTCGCTGATCAGTTTTCCTACTCTTTCTTTAATAAAAATCATAGCCTTCCTCCTATTATTATTTTTCCAGAAATCCCTGATTCTCCATGTGCCGGATGCACTGCTTCCGCACAAAATGATAGCACACTACCTGAAGAAGAATCGTGATGATCCAGGAACCGGGATAAGAAATAAACAGAAAATCCAGCGACCGGTTGTAGGGGAAAAAGCCGTAGATCCACAGGACTCTCACTCCTACGGTTCCGATCACGGACAGGATCATGGGAACCCCGGAATGCCCCATTCCGCGCAGCGCCCCCGGAATCAGATCCATAATGCCGCAAAGAAAGTAGGGGACGGTGGTCATAGACAGGATCTCCAGACCGCACTGGATCACGTCCCCTTCGGAAGTGTAGATCCGCAGCACCTGATTGCCGAATACATAGGCCCCCACTCCCAGCACGAAGGACACTCCCACGGAAAGCACGCCGCAGTCCAGCAGAATCCGGTCCATGCGCTTCTGTTCCCCGACGCTGTAGTTCTGGCTGGTAAAGCTCATGCAGGCCTGCGTTACGGAATTTACAGAGGCGTACAGGAAGCCCATGATGTTGTTGGCCGCTGTGTAGCCCGCCATAGCCGTAGAACCGAAGGAATTTACCGACGACTGAAGCAGGGCGTTGGAAAAATTGATCACCGTGCTCTGGATGCCCGCCGGAATCCCCACCTGGAAAATCCGTTTTAAATATACGCCTTTCAGCGTAAGCCTGGAGAACCGGAACTGATAGCTTCCCTCCGAGCGGTAAAGGCACCACAGTACCAGGATACTGGAAACCATCTGGGACGCCACCGTTCCAACGGCGACTCCGGCCACACCCAGGGGAATCACAATCACCAGAAGCAGATCCAGCACTACGTTCGTCAGGCCGGCTGCCGCCAGAAACATCAGCGGACGCTTCGTGTCTCCTACCGCCCGCAGAATGGACGCGCCGTAATTGTACAGCATGAAAAACGGCATACCCATAAAATAGATCCGCAGATAAAGGGCGGACTGATCGATGACATTCTCCGGGGTGTCCATGATCTCCAAAGCGGTTCTGGAGGCTCCAAGCCCCACAAACACCATGAGCACTCCGCTGATCAGCGCCAGCGCAAGGGAGGTATGTACGGCTTCTGACATCTCCTTATCCCGTCCCGCCGCGTAGTAGCGGGCCGCCAGAACATTGGCCCCCAGAGAAAGGCCGATAAAAAGATTCGTGAAAATATTGATCAGGGCCGTGGTCGCCCCTACCGCCGCCAGAGCCTGGCTTCCGTTGTATTTGCCTACCACGATAATATCCACCGCGTTAAACATCAGCTGCAGAATGCTGGTGCACATCAGGGGCAGGGAAAAGGAAATCAGCTTGTCCATGATGGAGCCATGGCACATATCAATTTCATATTTGCTTCTCTTCATTGATCCGTCCTCCGTTTCGGCGCTTCTGGATTTATTATATTTCACTTTTTCCAATGCTTCAAGCTTCTGCCGCATGAAAAGGCGGAGGGCTTTTGGGCTCTCCGCTCTCGTTTCGCTCTTTAAATGAATTTCTGTTTCCGCACCCGCTGCACCAGCTCGCGGTTGTCCTTGGTGTGGACGAACATATTTAAAATATTCTCCACCGCTTCTTCTGACTTCATGCCGTTCAGGGCGCGGCGCATAATGTACACGGCTTCCTGCTCCTCCCGGTCCAGGAGAAGATCTTCCCGCCTGGTTCCCGACTTGGGAATGTCTATGGCCGGGAATACTCTTTTCTCGGACAGCTTCCGGTCCAGCACCAGCTCCATGTTGCCGGTTCCTTTGAATTCCTCGTAAACCACATCGTCCATCTTGCTTCCGGTATCCACCAGAGCCGTCGCCAGGATGGTCAGGCTGCCGCCCTCCCGCATCTTTCTGGCCGCTCCGAAGAAACGCTTGGGCATATACAGGGCGGTGGGATCCAGGCCGCCGGAAAGGGTGCGGCCGCTGGGTGGTACGGTGAGGTTGTAGGCCCTCGCCAGGCGGGTAATGCTGTCCAGAAGTATGGTCACATTCTCTTTATGCTCCACCAATCGTTTGGCCCGTTCGATTACCATCTCGGATACTCTCTTGTGATGCTCCGGAAGTTCGTCAAAGGTGGAGTAAATCACCTCGACGTTCTCTCCGCGGATGGCCTCTTTGATATCCGTCACTTCCTCCGGACGCTCGTCAATGAGAAGAATCAGCAGACGCATATCCGGATCGTTCTGAAGGATGGATCTTGCGATGTCTTTCAAAAGCGTCGTCTTTCCCGCTTTCGGCGGCGAGACGATCATTCCTCTCTGCCCTTTCCCGATGGGGGAAAACAGATCCACGATCCGCATGGCGATCGCTCTCGATCCTCTTTCCATTCGCATTCTCTCATCCGGGAAAACTGGCGTCATATCTTCAAAATTGTAGCGGCGCATGGCCTCCGACGGATAACGTCCGTTGATGGTCTTCAGAAACAGCAGGGCGCTGAACTTCTCCTGCTGGGATTTGATCCTGGTATTCCCGGAAATAATATCTCCCGTCTTGAGGTTAAACTTTCGGATTTGGGAGGGAGAGACGTACACATCGTTATCTCCGGGGAGGTAATTGTCGCTGCGGATAAACCCGTAGCCGTCCGGCATAACCTCCAGGATCCCGCTGGCCACGATCCCGCTGTCCAGCTGGGAAAGCTCGGTAGGCGGCTTCTCCTGACGCCCCTCTCCAAAACCCTCCAGCCTGTCCTGGCCCGGAGCGTTCTCCCGGTTCTCCGCCGGATGGTATTCCCTCCGTTCCTGCCCGGTTTCCTCTGTGTCCTCTCCCGCATGGTACGTTTCCCGCGGTTCATTTGTATAGGAAATCTCCCGGCGTCCCGGCTCCCGCGTCTCGTTTGCGTAGGAATTCTCCCGGCGCCCCGCATAGGAAGCGTTCTCCCGGCGCTGGGCAACGTAGGTATTCTCCCGGCGCGGACGGTTCTGGACGTAAGTCCTCTTCTCCGGCTCCCTGGCCGGTTCTTCTTTCGGTGAAGCCGCCGCCGGATTCTCTTTTTCATCTAATGCCAGCATCGCGTCAATCAACTGGCTTTTCTTCAATGCAGAAATGCCTTTCATTCCCCGCGCTTTTGCCAGTTCTTTCAGCGTAGCAAGAGACAGGGACTCATATTTTTCTCTCATATACACCTCGTCTTCTCTGTGTGGTTCTTTCTTCTATCAAATAATTGGAATATGTTTTGTTTGTGGGATGTTAGTCTGAAATGACAGAAACGTTACAAACGCTACAAAACTAATATACTCTGTAATTCAATATAACATAAAGATTTAAAAAAGAAAAGTCCCTTTTTGCTTCTATCCTCTCCATCCCGCCGCGATGCCTCCGGCCATGCCGGAAGCGGCGCACAGAAGGAAGGCGGAAAAAAGCTGCACCAAGTCCCCTCTGAGCGTTCTCTCTCCCAACTGGGAGACCAGAAGAAGAACGACAAAATAAAGCATGCCCACGGCAAGCCCCCAGAAAAGCCTTCTTTTTCCGGCTTTCCCCGCTCCGTACCAGCCTCCGGCCAGGCATGCCGCTCCATAGATGCAGAGAATTCCGATTCCGATCTGTCCCGCGCTCATTTGCAGCTGCAGGCTTAAAAAGGCCAAAAAAAGGAGAAGCAGCGCTGTCAGTACGTAGGTAAGAAGCACTGCCTTCCCCATGATTGAAACGATCTTCTTTCCATCCCAGTTTTCCATATAGAATCCCTCCGCCGGTTCTCCGTCTGTCCGGATATTGTCCTGAGGTATTTATATGCCCGTGCGGAGGAGTTTATGCCGGGAAAAGAAATTTTACCATTTCAGCGGATTTCCCTGGTAATCATAGAACAAATGTCCTCTTGGCAGAGAAGCCGCCCTGTCTAAAAAGCTCATAATTTCCCTTGAACTGTCCCAGGGATCTATATTGCTGTCCGGGCCTCCCATGCCGGTCCGCATCCTGCCTGGATGGATCGCGAAAATTCTGGTTCCTTTTCCTTTCAGCCAGTTGTCCAGAATTTTGGTTCCCATATTCAGGGCAGCTTTGGACATACAGTATCCATAGCCTCCCGTCAGCGTCTGTTCTTCGATTCCAGCCGCTTCCGAGGAAATATTTACAATTACGGTATCCGCGTTCAGAAAAGGCAGCGCGGCTTTTATCACCCTAAGGGGGCCCGCCGCATTTATGGTATACTCTTCCAGCACAGCATCCAGGTCTGTTCTGTCCAGCGGCGCCCATTCGGAAGACCGGTTGATTCCCGCGTTATTAAAGATTCTGTCCAGAACGGCTGTGCGTTCTTTTATCTTTTCCATTGCCGCGGATACGGAATCCATGCTTGCCACATCGCAGAGAAGAATCTCCAGCTGCGCGGGATGTTTTTTCTGTATGGATTCCAGCTTTTCTGAAATATGGTGGGTCAGCGCGAAAACCGTCCATCCGTTCTTTATATGGTCTTTGACCAACTCTAATCCAAGTCCGCTTCCCGCCCCTGTTATTAATGCGCCTTTCATAGGCCTCTCCTTTCCTGTCTGCCGCCGGGTTATTCCGGAGGCAAAAGCAGACACGCTTTCCTTAGCTGCTCAGCCAGTTCATACGCCAGCTTTCTGGCCGCTCTAAGATCCCCCGCTTCCCGGATCCTCTGGATTCTGGCTGACGGGGGCAGATTCATAGGAACCAGTTCGCACGCTTCTAAAAGATTCGCGCAATATTCCGCGGCCTCCAGAACGGTCTCTATGGGCTTGGCAGCGTAGCGAAAGGATTCTGTGGAGTCTGTGAGCGCGTCCCGCACCATCGCCACTGCCGCCGCCGCATGCCCTTCTTTATTCGGAGTGACCGCAACGACGTCCTTCTCTCTTTTTCTGAAAATGCCCATTGCCGCCGCCGCGATAGAAGGATCCCGCACCGTTCCGTCCGGATAAAAGACGCCGTGGATGTCCCCCCAGTATCCGTCAATCATAAGTTCAAACAGATACCGTCCTGTTTTATATTCATACGCCTTTTCCAACGCAACGTCGTAAGGATTTCCCCTGCAAAGGCAGCACATTTCGCTGTTTAGAATCGGTTTGCTCCATTGCTCGGACAATTCCATCGCTTTCTGGTAAGAGCGGTCGATCTGCGACCTGGTAGGGCTGTAATCATGAAAAGAAATTACATCGACAAGCTCTATATGGTCTTCCACATCGGTAATCCGCATATGGCCGATGGTCAGAATTTCCTCCGGAAATTTTTCCTTAATCCGAGAAGCGTGATGTTTCAGGAAACACAGCATTTTGTCCCACCGCTGCGCTCTCTGATCTCCCTGGCTTTTTAGAATATAGTCGTTGCAGGCCGGTTCGTTCATCAGGTCCCACATAAGGATGGCAGGATTGCCGGCAAAGCTTCCGATCACTTCTTCCACATACCGCTCCTGTTTTTCCCATGCGTCCCGTTCGATGCTTCTCGGATCCAGCAGATTCCCGTTAAACAGAATCATCATGACCGACAGCTCCATTTCCCGGCAAACGGAAACAAATTCCCCAAGCTGATTCAGAAATTCTTCCCTGTTTTTCTCATAATCCTCTTCAAAGAGCCAGATTCTTACGCTGTTTAGTCCGATTCGTTTCGCGTATCCGAATTCTCTTTTCAGCTGATCCTTTGGAGTTTTATATCCGGTTGAATAATTAAAGCCCCGGATTTCGGAATATTCGTAATTTCTCATATCTTTTCTCCCTGGAACCACACTAAGGTTCCTTTCCCATAGCTGCTTTCAATATGCAGGCCGCTCTCCTCTCCATAGCAAAGCTTCAGCCTTTCGTTTACGTTCATCAGTCCGATATGCTCCGTCCATTCCGGAAGCGGCTCGTGTTTTTCAATGGAAACCATCAGTTCCTCCAGAACCTCTTTTTTGATTCCCCGGCCATTGTCTTCCACGGAGATTCTGACCGTCCCCTGTCGGATTCTGGCTGTAATTTTTATTTTCCCATCATTCACTTTTTCTGATAAGCCGTGAAATACGCAGTTCTCCACAATAGGCTGCAGGATCATAGCCGGAATTTTACAATTCTGGCATTCCTCCTGGATTTCCCAGGAAAGCTCCGGAAAATATCCGTATCGGTATTTAATCAGGGTTAAATAATCTTTCAGATATTCCATCTCGCTGAGCAGTGGAACCAGGTCTTTCGGCTTTTTTTTGATGGTAGACTGCAGCACGGAAATAAACGATCTGGTGAACCTAATGATGTCTCTGTCTTTCCCCTGCCTGGCCAGATAAATAATACAGTTTAAGGTATTGTAGATAAAATGAGGCTTTATCTGAGCCATCAGGAAGCGGATTTCGCTTTCCTTTTTTTCTTTTTCTTTCTCTACGTTTTCTTGCATATACTGCTGAATGTTGTCCACCATCTCGTTATAAACATCAGCAATTTTCTCCACCTCGTCTCCGCTGGAAATCCTTGCGTATGCCTGGAAATCTCCGGAGGAAAACCGGCTCATGCAATCGGTCAGCTTCTCCAGAGGTTCTGTTATACTCACAGAAAGTACTTTGACGACGATTCCGGTAACAAAGATTGTAATCAGGATAATCACCGCTACCACAAGTCCGATAAACAGCAGACTTTTGTTTACCAGATCTGCCGGAATCCTGGAAACCATAATCCAGGCGTGATGGTTTATCTCCGTTTTGTAATAGCTGTTTCCCCCCTTCTTCAGAACTACGCTTTCCTGTTTCAGTTCCTGAGGAGTCAAAGAAATGGTTTCGTCGTTTTGTCCCAGTATCCTCCCTTCCGAAGAATAGAGCGCGTATTCATATCCGGAGAATCCTTCCGCTTCTTTGAGAAGACTTTCCAGTTTAATATTGATCATAATTCTTCCCAAAAAACGTTCCTCATAGCTTCCTCCCGAAATCGAAAACACTCCCGCCACATAGGTAATCACTCGCTTCTCATCTGAAACAGAGAAATTTTCCCTCCTTGTCACCTTATGCACATCGGTAAAACCGGAATTCCGCTTTGTTTCTTCAAAGCGCAGATACCACTCGTCGCTTAACGTACTCTGGTAATATCCGCCCCTGGAAATCACGCTGCCGTCCCGGCAGATAAAATAGATGTCGTCTACCAGCGTATTATTCAGCGTAGAATAGGACGCCAGCAGATTGGTGATGTTTTGTTCCGTACTGTAGCGCTGGTAACAGTCCTCCTGGGGAATATGGCGGATCAGTTCCCTAAGTCCTGTATCGGTGCAGATGGTCTGTCCCAGATTGATAATAAAGTCAAGATTGTTGCCGATTTGCGAGGAAATATTCTGCCCAATGTTTTTATAGTTTTTCAATATCTCCTTCCCGTACGCGTCACGCATTAAAAAAAAGATCAGCAGGTTCGAAGCAAGAAGAGAAATCACAACTACCAGTAAAAAAGTTCTCTTTAACTTTTGTGAAATACTACTCATTCAGCTGTTCCTCTTTTCGTATCAGCTCAGCCGGTGTGATCCCGTAATACTGCTTAAAGACAAGATAAAAATACTGTATGGAACGGTAGCCGGTTTTCTTGGCAATCTCTGATATTTTATCTTCGCCGGAAAGTAGCAGTTCTTTCGCTTTTTCCATCCGTACCTGTTTTAGATACGCCTTAAAGGTCACGCCGATTCTGGTTTTAAACAATCGGCTCATATAGGATTCTGTCAGTCCGAAAAGCTCCGCTAAAGTTTCCAGTGAAATATCCTGACTGTAGTTCCTGTCAATATAGCTTTTCAGCATTTCAAACCGGTCCTCCGGCCGGTGGTTCTGTGTTTTTTCTTTCTCAATCTCCCATCTTAAACGATTCAGTTCCTGGAGCAGCACGTCCTTTTCTATCTCATGTTTTAAAATATAAGAATGAATCCCCATCCGCATGGATGCTCTCAGAAAATCAAAATCGCTGTATGCTGTCAGAAAAATGAACTTTACTTCCGGATCCAGAGACAAAATCTGGGAAGCCATATCAAGCCCATTCATAACCGGCATCTCGATATCCGCAATGATAATGTCCACAGGATGCTGCCGAAACAGCTTGCATGCCTGTTTTCCATTTCCCGCTTCCATTACGATTTCAAAGCCGCATTTTCCCCAGTCGAGAATTGTCTTTATGTCCTCGCGGACAATCATTTCATCATCGACTACCATTATTTCAAGAATCGCCTGACCGCTTCCCAGTTGTTTCATTCTGTCACTTCCCAAATTCTAGTTATCCCGGAAATTTGCATGTACTCTTAGCCGTTTCCAGTGCTTTCTCATAGATGGCAATCACCTGATCGCACCACTGATCAAATTCCGGATCCTCCGGCCTGCATTCCGGCGTCTGGAGGATGTATTCCATCGCTCTGTGAACGCCTTCTCTCCAAGTAATGGTAGCGCAGAATCCCGGAACGAGACTCTTAATTTTGCTGTTGTCATAAATCACGGAATGACGCTTATCCCCGTTCAACCCTCCGGCCATCTCAGGCGCCAGAGCCGCAATTACGTCAGTCGGAAGATAGAAAGGCTTGTACGGCACCTTCAGCTCATCTGCCACCGCCTGGGCCATCTGATCCCAGGTCAGGCTCTCGTCCGTCGTAATGTGAACCGCTTCTCCGATTGCATGGGGATTTCCGATCAGTCCCACATACCCTTTCGCAAAATCTTCGTTGAAAGTAACCGTCCAGAGCGAAGAACCATCCCCAGGCACAAGGATGGGTTTTCCTTCTATCATTCTCTGAATAACCGGCCAGCTTCCTTTCGGAGATTCCAGGCAGAAAGGAATCAGTCTTTCACAGTACGTATGAGACGGTCTCACAATCGTAATCGGAAAACCATTTTCTCTGTATGCCTGGTAAAGGAGTTCTTCGCAGGCAATCTTATCTCTTGCGTACTGCCATTCGGGATTTCTCAAAAGCATTCCCTCTGTGATAAACGGCCTTGAAGGCGGCGTATTGTAAGCAGCCGCAGAACTGATAAAAATATACTGTTTCGTTTTCCCCTGGAACAGCCGGATATCTTTTTCCACCTGATCCGGAGTAAATCCTACGAATTCGCCTACGCAGTCAAAGGTCATTCCTTCCAGAATTTTTTTCGCTTCTTCCTCATTCTTAATGTCTCCTTTTATCAGAGTAACATTCTCCGGAACAGATACGTGCCGCTGCCCTCTGTTAAAAAGATAAACTTCCCAGTCCGGATTCTGGGCCATGCTTCTGGTAATCGCCGTACTGATCGTTCCCGTTCCTCCAATTAACAACAGTTTTCTTTTGCTCATAACTTTCCTCTCCTTTTTACATATATTTCGCATGAGGTGATTCGGGTGAAATCTGCATAAGTTCAATCCGCACCCCATTGGGATCCTTTACCCAGGTCTGTTTATTATGGTCGCATCCCACGCATGGTTTGATAAAAAGCTCATATCCTGCGTCTGTAATCTGCCGCGCCGCCTTTTCTACGTCCTCCACGCAGAAGCAAATATGGTTTAAGCCCACCTCCGGCTCCACAGTCGCCTCTGCCCCTGGTTTGGTATAAAACAACTCCAAAAACTGTCCCTTGCATACCTGAATGTATACAATCCACGGATCGCCGGTTTCCGGATCCGCAAGTTCAAAGATTTTCTGAAATCCCAGCGCCTCCTTATAAAAGCGAAGCGTCTCTTCCATATTTTTAACATTAATTGCCGTATGTGTCATTAAATTTACCATAATAATCTCCTTATTCTTTCACTGCCCCAATGGTCATTCCCTTAATCAGATACTTTGAAAATATCGAAAAGAAGACCAAAACCGGGATGGTTGCGATGGTAAGGTTCAGCAGCTTTGCCGCGTAATCAATCCGGTACGAGCCGCCCAGCGTACTGACAAAGAGCGGAAGCGTATATTGATTGGGATCCGAAACGAAAACCAAAGGAATAATAAAGTTATTCCAGGACCATAAAAAGATCAGAAGTCCCAGGGTAATAATCGCGGGTTTAATAATCGGAAGCACAATCGTCGCAAAAATACGGAATTCACTTGCTCCGTCGATCCTGGCGCTTTCAATAATGGTATCCGGTATGCTTGAACCAATGTACTGCGTCATCCAGAACGCCCCGAAGGGGTTGGCGAAAAACACAAAAATCATCGGCCAAAGCGTGTTATTCAGATGCAGCCATCTCATCTCCATGAGATATCCTGCAAGGCTGATCTGATACGGCATCATCAGCGTAATCATCAGAATACGCAGAAAGACGGTCCTTCCTTTGAATCTGAACTTGGACATTCCATATCCGCACAGCGCGCTGACCAGGATACAGGAAACCATGCTGACAATGGAAATAAACATACTGTTGAGATAAGGCGTAAAGACGTCTCCCTGGAGGATCGTCTGTATGTTTTGTGCCAGATAGTTTCCCGGCAGCAGGCGGAGTCCTTTAAAAATGTCTTCATTTTTGTAGGTTCCCATAATGAACATAATGTAAAAAGGAACCAGCGCAAGGACAGACGTAATTGCCAGAAGAAGGTATGCAGGAATTCTGATTAATCTAATTTTCGCTTTTTCTTTCATCTTTCATTCTCCTGCCTCATAATCTTTGCCTGAATAATGGAGAAAATCAGAATAACAAAGAATAACGCATACGCGATCGCAGACCCATAGCCCATCTGGAAGTTGCGGAAGGATGCCTGGAACATGGTCATCATCACCGTGAGGATGGAATTGTTCGGACCGCCGTATGGCTGCCCGGCCTGAGAAGCAAACAGCATATAAGGTTCGTCAAACAGCTGGAATCCATTAATCAGGGAAACAATGCATACAAATCCAAGAATCGGTTTCAGCAAGGGAATCGTAATCTTAATCTGCCGCTGAAACCAATTTGCGCCGTCCAGTTCCGCCGCCTCCAGAAGTTCGTTTGATATTGTAGAAAGACCGGCGGAAAAAATAATCATAGAGTAGCCGAAATTTCTCCACACAATCACAAGGATTACGACAATCCGGGAGGTCCATTCCGAACCGAACCAGTAAATATGATCCTTCACTATATTCAGCTTATCCAGCACCTGATTCACCGTTCCGTAATTCCAGTCAAAAAGGAACTGGAAGATTAAGCCTATGGCAACGGAAGAGGTCAGATACGGCAGAAAATTAATCAGCTGAAAAGCTCCCCTGGTTCTGTCTCCAATTATAAAGTCTTTGATAATCATTGCAAGTATCAGTCCAAGGATCACCTGAACGGGTATGGCTATAATCAGAAACAGAAACGTATTTAAAAATGCTTTCTGCGCCATTGCGTCCATCGTAAAAATTCTTATATAATTACTCAGTCCCACGAATTTCGGAGTATTAACGCCGTTCCAATCCGTAAAGCTGATGGCAAAAGAGAAAGCAAAGGGGAAAGCCGAAAAAACGGCATAGCAGAGGAAAAATGGCGCGATAAACAAATATGGCGTTTTGTCAATTTTCTTTTTTTTCATCATCCGCGTTCCCTCATTTTGTAAATGAGGGTTCTGCCGGAAACAGAACCCTCTTCATTCTACTTTAGATTTTTATTTTGAAAGTTCCGGGCATCTGCTCAGGATATCCGTTTCCATCTGAGCAATCAGCTCTCCAACATCTACGTTTCCGTCGCTGGACGCGTTGATGGTTTTCAGCGCGCTGCTTACCGCATCTTTCACTTCCGCATCGTACTTGTTCAGAGGACGAACGTTGGTCTCATCCATTTTCGGGATAATGGTATACGCAAAGAGCTTATCAATATCCTGGCCGCCGAAGAATTCATCGGTGCGAGAATAGAAATCCGGATCCTCATAGATTTCTTTAATCGCGGAGAATACTTCCAGCTTATCCCTGCGGATTTCTGCAGCTTCTTTGTCCATGGTAAGCCATTTAATAACCGCAAAAGCGCCTTCTTTGTTCTGCGCGTCCTGAGGAATGGAGTATACGCCGCCGCCCCAGTTCACAGCGCCGCCTGCAAGTTCCATAAGGCCCCATTCTCCTACCCTGCTGTCATTGGGTTTTAAAACCCAGCGCGGCGACCACTGCGCGCAGGGGTAGAAAATCTGTGAGCTGTCCGCAT
>CALWMW010000038.1 GCA_944382085.1 uncultured Lachnospiraceae bacterium
TCGCAGCCCAGATTTTTCGCGCCCTCATAGAGAGCCTGGGCGATGGGCACCCGGGTGTCGTCCGTCACGATATACACTTCCTCGCCGGCCTTCGCGCCCAGGCAGTCCCTTAAAATATTTTCAGAAATTGTTACCAGATCCATCTTTCTTTCCGTCTCCTGTCTGTGTCAAAGTTACTCCACATCCGTCAGCTCTGAGATCACGCGGGCCAGCAGGGTCCTTGGCAGAACCACCAGTTTTCCGGTCTCCCGGGCGAACATGTTTTTCATCTCCTGGGTAAAGCCGATGCAGTCCAGAACTACCAGATCGCCGTCCATATCCTTTACCTGGCGGGCAGCCTTCACCAGATCCTCCCAGGGTCCATAGGGAGAGGCCGGGACAGACTTTACGTGATCCACGAACTGGGACCATTTCTTCTCACACTGCTCCACCTGAAGCGGGGAAGGCGTGATGGTGATAATGCTGGACTTCTTCGTAAGCAGCGGAGCCACCTGATTCAGAATGTTGCAGGGATAGACAAGCGGCACCTTCGAAGTGAGGCTGTCCGGGAAATCCCCTGTGCAGAAAAACATGATCAGGCGCACGCCCTCGTCCTCCAGCTCATGGATGCACTCCTGAAGCCTCGGCAGAATGAAGCGCTCCGCGAAGGTCACCGAAGAACCGTCCGTCAGCCGGGATACCAGGACATAATCCCCTTCCTCCGGCGCGAAGCGGGCTATCTCCTCCTTCGTCAGACCATCCAGGCCGCCTCTTTGAAGAAGCTCCACCTTACCGTCAAAGATACGCATAATATCCGCAGTGACATCCGTTCTGGGCGCCTGTCCGATGGTAATCGCTCCGATTTTCATACAGTTCCCTCCTAACTGATAGGTATCCTTATTTCGGTATCCTTTTTTCGATATCCTGACTGGATTAATCCTCTTTTCCCAGAGTCTGCAGATGCTTCATGGAGCCATACAGCTTCTGAAGGCGCTCATATTCTTCCTCATCGTAGAACTTCAGATTTCCTCTTCCGAAATCCTTGGCTACCTCCAGCATGAAGCGCGCCGCTTCCTCCACATCCACAAAATGCGTCGCTCCTGTAGCGCAGCCAGGCACCATCACCTCAGCGGCAATCGCCACGCCCACCACCGGGGCGTCTGTAGCCGTACAGGGCTGAAGGACGCTGTTCAGATGGTACACGTCGTTGCCATAGGGTGTGATGTCCTGCATGGTCAGCGGGAATACGTGCGGCAGCTGGCCTGTGGTAATCTGCATCTTCTCCAGCAGGTCCTCGGAGGTGCGTAAGATCCAGCCCTCCTTGACTGTGGGAGAGATCGCAAAGCCTCTGGTGTTGATCACGCGGTTGCCCTTGGTGGTGTCCACAGAGAGGATCGCGTCGAGCTCCGGAGAAACCTCCTCTCTATTTACCTGGGACATCTCCACCGGAGAGCCCATGAAGGGCACCGGCTTATGGGGCGCCGTGGGCGCGTGCGGGCAGATCTGCGTGGAGACAAAGACATCGCCGTCCAGATAGTCTCCCTTGTTCTGCATGTCCAGAAGCTTCGCCGCGATGGCAATGGCCGCCAGGGCGCCGTCTCCGTCAGACACAAAGCCGATCATCTCCGGGCGCGCGCCAATGCCGCCGAGACGTCCCAGAAGGCCGATGGTCGGGGCGCTGCCGCCGGACATCTTACCCTTGGTTCCCGGAATCCGCACCTTTACCATGTCTGTGCTCTCCCCCTTGGGTCCCTTCAGAGCATAGACCTCGATATTGGCGTCCGCCTTGATTCCGCGGAGGTAATTCTCTACATCCTTTCCTGTCACAGTGCTGCTGTCCAGCACGTCAAATACTTCCATTACCTGTTTGATAAGCATAGCTTTTGTACCTCCTTCGTATTTCTTTTTTATGATTATACGGCTTTTACCCGGAATAGGCAATGAATTTTTCGACATTTCAGAGAGCCGTAATTAATTTCATATTTCTGCCATTTCTCCGGAAATATGATTCATATTTTACTGTTTTTTCATACTTTTTTTCGCATTTTTTAATTTTCGTTGACTTTTCAACGGTTTCTGTTTAGAATTGTTACATGTTATTTTAAACAAAGGAGTGTGAGTTTATGGAGAAACCCAAGTATGAGGTACCGAAGGAATTGCTCATTCCTGCTTCCGAGCACCCGAAGGCGTTCGAGGGTCCTACCCTGATCCTGAATGTCATTATGTGCGCTCTGGGAGCTATCATCGGTCTTGAGCTGATCGTCCGCACGGGCGTGACGCCGAATACCTCCATCATCGGAGCCCTGTTTGCCATCGTTCTTTCGAGAATTCCCATTGCATTCTGCCAGAAATTCCGCAGTGTGCACCGTCAGAACCTGATCGCGACCTCTATCTCAGGCGCGACCTTTTCCGCGGCAAACTGCCTGCTCCTTCCCATCGGTATTCCGGTGGTCATGGGACGCCCGGATCTGGTGTTCCCGATGCTGATCGGCGTGTTCATCGCTACTGTGATCGACGCTACGATTCTTTACCGGA
>CALWMW010000039.1 GCA_944382085.1 uncultured Lachnospiraceae bacterium
GGAAGAGAGCAGACCGCAAGGGTTTGGCTCTCTTCTTTTTTTGCGAAGAGAAACAGCGGGTAAAAATAGACAATATGCAGAATAAATCAAACGCTTGACCTAAAAGACTTTTTGAAAGAAATAGACAAAGTTGTGGAAAGTGTTTGAAATATATTGATTTGTGTAGGGATATGCTATATATTATGTTCAAGCAAAAGGAATCCGACGAGGAAATTTTGCAGAAATAGAAACTCTTGAAGTCAAACGTTTGACTTAAAAGGAGGTATGGTTTTGGAAGAGAAACTGATTGTGGAATTGAAGGAAATCCGAAAAGAATTTCCTGGAGTAGTCGCCCTGGATCACGTAAATATGAAGATCCGGGCGGGGAGCGTTCACGCTCTGGTAGGTGAGAATGGAGCCGGCAAATCCACGCTCATGAAGATCCTGTCGGGCACCTATACCAGCTACGGAGGCGAGGTCATCATAGACGGCGCTGCCGTCCATATGAAAAGCGAGAAAGAAGCCTTTGCCCACGGGATCTCCATTGTCGCTCAGGAGTTGAATTACGTTCCGGAGCTTACCATCGCGGAAAACCTCTACATCGGACGGGAACCCAAGAAGGGGAGATGGTTCGTAGACGCCAAAAAACGGCTGCAGGACTGCAGAGAACTTCTGGATATGATGGGCCTGGATTATGACCCGAATGCGAAGATGGGAGCGCTCAGTGTCGCCCAGCGGCAGATGATTGAGATTGTAAAATCTCTTTCCAGGAATGCCAGGGTGATTATCATGGACGAGCCTACCTCCTCCCTTACGAGCAAGGAGGCGGAGATCCTTTTCAAAAAAATCGCGGAGTTAAAGGAAAAAGGAATCGCCTTTGTCTTCATCTCCCACCGGCTGAACGAGCTTTTTGAGATCTGCGATGAGTACACCGTTCTTCGGGACGGCAGATGGATCGCTTCCGGCCTTCTGAAGGACGTGAACCAGGACCAGCTGATCTCCATGATGGTGGGCAGAAACATCGAGGACATCTATCCTCCCCTTCCCAAGCATACGGATCCGGTTGTCCTTTCGGTAAAAGATCTCACCAGCGAGGGAGTGTTCCGAAATGTGTCCTTTGACATCCATGCGGGCGAGATATTCGGCTTCGCCGGCATGATGGGAGCCGGACGGTCGGAGATCGCCAGAAGTATTTTCGGCATGGACCCCTACGATTCCGGCAGTATTTTTATTGACGGGAAGGAGCGGAAGTTCCATTCCATCAACGAGGCGATCCGGGGCGGCGTGGCCATGGTTACGGAGGACAGAGGAAGCTACGGATTCGTTGGCGTTCGGTCCATAGAAGACAACATTACGCTTCCCAACCTTGATTTCTTCGCCAAGAAGGGGTGGCTGAAGCACAAAGAGATCCGGGAAAGATCCCAGGATATTTTTGAGAAGCTGTCCATCAAGGCGCCTGGGATCCAGACGAACGTCGGCACCCTTTCCGGAGGAAATCAGCAGAAAGTCGTGCTGGCGAAATGGCTGGTGCGGAACGTAAGATTCCTCATCCTGGACGAACCGACCAGGGGAATCGACGTAGGAGCGAAACAGGAGATTTATAATCTGATTACAGAATTATCCAGACAGGGAATCGCGATTCTTTTAATCTCTTCGGATATGCCGGAGGTGCTTTCCATGAGCCACCGGGTCGGCGTGGTGGCAAAGGGTGAGATCATCGGGATCCTGTCTCATGAAGAGGCGACCCAGGACAAAGTAATGAAGATGATTGTGGAGGCAAAATAAGATGAAAGAGAAAAAAATAAATGCGGCGTTGTTTTACAGAAAATACGGAATCGTGCTGATACTGGTGCTTCTGTTCCTGGTATCTGCGCTTGTGAATCACAATTTCCTGAAACCCAGGAACCTGATTAACATCCTTACCCAGATTTCCGTGGTGACCATTATCGCCTGCGGTGAAGAAATGCTGATTGTATCCGGCCTCATCGATTTGTCGGCGGGACTGATCTGTACCGGTTCTGCCTGCTTCGCGGCGGGAGTGCTGGTAGAGACGGGCTCTGTGCCGGCGGCGATTCTTACCGGCCTGGCGTTCGGCGCCGCCTGCGGCTGGGTGAACGGCTTTCTGGTTACCAAGTTTAAACTCCAGGCGTTTATCGCGACGCTGGCGATGACCAACGTAGTAAAGGGAGCGGTTCAGCTCTATACCAACGGGCAGGCGATCAGCGGCGTGGAAAAGATCGAATGGCTGGGCCACTACAGAGTGGCAGACTTCGTCCCGCTTCCGGTGATCATCATGCTTCTGTGCGTGGCGGCCATCGCCATTCTTATGAAGCACACCAGCCTGGGTCTTCTGATCTATGCCATCGGCGGAAACGAAAAGGCGGCCATCGCCTCCGGTGTGAATACGAACCGGGCGAAACGGATTATCTTTACCCTTGCCAGCCTTCTGACCGGCCTTGCCGGCGTAGTGCTGATGGCGCGTCTCGTAGCCGGTATGCCTTCCGTGGGAGAGGGATACGAGTTTGACGCCATTACCGCGGTCGTAGTAGGAGGAACCAGCTTCCTGGGCGGCATCGGAAGCGTTACGGGAGCGCTGATCGGTTCCATCATTGTAGGTCTGATCAACAACATCCTGAATCTGCTCCACGTATCGACCCAGTACCAGCTGATTGTAAAAGGCCTTCTGATTGCCGGGGCCGTAATTATCGACACCATGACGAAGGAAGACAAAAAGAGCATGTAATCTGCAGGGCAGATCACATAGAAAAAAATTAGGAGGACAAAAAAATGATGAAAAAAAGCATTCGTTTCCTGTTGACGGCTGCGCTGGCGGCTTCTATTGGAACCACCGCTTTTGCGGCGGAGGATTCCTTCCTGGTAGGATTTGCCAACAACTCGGATACCTACAATTACTGCGCGAAATTCCGCGCTTATCTCCAGGAAGCCACAGAGGCGAAGGGGATCGAGATCATGGTAACCGACGCCGGAGCTGACACCAATGTGCAGAACGGTCAGATCGACGATTTTATCGTACAGAACGCCAATGTGGTATCTGCGATCAGCAACGACCTGGACGGCTCGGTTCCGGCTCTGAAAGCGGCCATTGACGCCGGAATTCCTTATGTTTCTTTTCTGACCTCTGTAAATGGAGGGGAAGATTATGACGGATATATCTACGTCGGCTCTCCCAATGTGGACGCCGGAACCGCCCAGGGCGAATATCTGGTAGAAACGCTCCCGGAGGACGCCAAGATCCTTTACTTTACCGGAGAGCCCAACGATCAGCAGTACATTGACCGGAAGCAGGGACTTACGGACGCGCTGGCAGCCAGAGATGACATTGAGATCCTGGACGAGTACAACGTACAGAATTCCAAGGATCTTGGCATGAGCACCACAGAGGACTGCCTGATGTCCTACGATGACTTCGACGCCATCGTATGCCAGAACGACGACGCGGCGTTAGGCGTGGTACAGGCGCTGAAATCAGCGGGAATGCTGGAGGATGTGCTGGTGCTGGGCGTGGACGGAAGCGACGAGGCTCTTGCTTCCATCAAAGCGGGCGAACTTTCCATGACGGCGCTTCAGGACGCGAAAAGTCAGGCGGAAGCAGGCGCGGATATCTTTGAACAGCTGAAAAACGGAACGGATCCGGCGGAGATCGAGGACGTATACATTCCCTTCCAGATCGTGACAGCGGAAAACGTAGACGAGTATCTGGAAGAAGGAACGGACGAGGCGGAAACGGGAGCAGAAGAAGCGGAAGCCAAGACAGAGGCAGTGACCGAAGCGGCAGAATAAGAAAAACAAACGATTTTAGCAGAGGATGAGAGACATGAAATATAAGGATTCTTCACTTCCAATCGAAGAGCGGGTACAGGACCTGATGGACCGGATGTCCTTTGAACAGAAGATTGATCAGATTACCTGTCTCGTGACGATTACACCGGATCTTCCGGATTTTAAAGAATATATTCCTGACGGCATTGGGAATGTGGGGGCGTTTACGACCGCGGACTGCGTAGAAAAGATTGCGGAATATGCAGACAGGCTTCAGCATTATCTGGTAGAAGAGACGGAACTGGGGATTCCTGCTCTGATCCACTGCGAGGCCAGCGCGGGAGCGCAGTTCACGGAAGCGGATGTGTTCCCCAGCGCCATCGGCCAGGCGTCTACCTTTGACCCGGAGCTGATTTCCCGGATGGCGGATGTGATCCGGGAACAGATGTACCAGGTAGGCTTTCGCCAGGCGCTTTCCCCGGTTATGGATATTGCCAGAGATCCCAGATGGGGACGCACCACCGAGACGTACGGGGAAGATCCTACGCTGACGGCGGCCATGGGAACCGCCTTTGTAAAGGGGCTGCAGACGGAGGATATGAGAAACGGCCTGGTCTGCACGGGAAAGCACTATGTAGGCCACGGAATCACAGAAGGCGGACTGAACATGGGAAGAAACCCCATCTCTGACCGGGAACTGCGGGAAGTACACGCGAAGCCTTTCCAGGCGGCGATTACGGAAGCGGATCTTGGGAGCGTTATGAGCTCTTACTGCAATCTGGACGGAGAACCGGTCACCGGCTCCAAGAAGATCCTGACCGACCTTCTTAGGGGGGAGATGGGCTTTCGGGGGATTGTCGTTTCCGATTACATCGCCGTAGACCGCCTGGTAGAGCCCTTCCGGGTGGCCGAGAATTTCACCGAGGCCGGAGTGCGCTGCCTGAAGGCGGGGTTGGACGTGGAATATCCCAGATCCAAGGGTTTCAGCTATAAAATGAAAGAAGCGGTGGAAGAGGGAACGCTTTCCATGGAAGAGATCGATCAGGCGGTGCGCAGAGTCCTGACCACGAAGATGAAACTGGGCCTGTTTGAAAATCCGTATCCAAACCTGGCCAGGCTCAAGGCGTCCCTTCACCAGGAGAGCACCGACCGCCTCAATGAAAAGCTGGCGCTGGAGAGCGTTACCCTCCTGAAAAATGACAACCATCTGCTTCCCCTTTCCAGGGAGAAGAAGAAAATCGCGGTGATCGGTCCTCACGGAAATTCCCTCAGAAGTCTTTTCGGAACGTTTTCCTATCCGGCTTCCCTGGATATGACGATGTCCAGAGAAGAAGACGGGCAGATTTTTGAGGAGCCGGGATTGATTATCTACGACATCGAACAGGAATACGTGGGCCAGGTGCGCAACGTCAGCCCCAGGCTGGAACGCCGCCTGAGACAGGATTTTCCAAAGGCCAGGTCGCTGTATGAGGCGCTGAAAGAATACCTTCCGGAAGCGCAGATCTCCTACGCGAAAGGAATCAACGCGGCGGGTACGGATCTGGGCGGCATGCAGGAAGCGTTGAATCTGGCAGCGGAATCTGATATAGTGATACTGACCCTTGGAGGAAAGAACGGTTGGGGGGTTACCTCCACCGTAGGAGAAGGAGTAGATTCTACCAGCATCGATCTTCCCGGACGTCAGGAAGAATTTGCCAGAGCGGTATACAGCCTGAAGAAAAAGACCATCGTGCTTCACTATGATGGGCGTCCTCTGTCAAACGAATTCGTGTCGACGCATTTTGACGCGATTATGGAGGTATGGCAGCCCGGAATTATGGGGTCCCAGGCGCTCTGCAAAGTCCTTTTCGGAGAGTACAGTCCTGCCGGAAGGCTTCCGGTTACGGCGGCCAGGAACGAAGGGCAGATCCCGGTTTACTACGGACTCCCCAGAGGATCCGGGTACGTGGCAGCCGGATGCACGGGAATGATCCGGAACAAGAACGGCTATATCAACGATACGGCTTTTCCGCTGTACTATTTCGGACACGGCCTGTCCTATACGGAGTTTTCCTATTCAGAGCTCTGTGTGGAAAAGGAGAAGGTGGCTCCGGAAGAAACGCTGACGGTTACTTTGAAGGTGACGAATACCGGAGGCTGCGACGGAGACGAGGTGGTTCAGCTTTACGTATCCGACGATGCGGCGTCCATGGTGAGACCTTCTATGGAATTGGCCGGTTTCTGCCGGGTATCTCTGAAAAAGGGAGAGACGAAGAAACTCCGGTTTGAGATGAAGGCTTCCCAGTTCGCTTTCCTGAACCAGGACATGGAATGGATCGTGGAAAAAGGCGGCATGACGGTGCTGGCCGGGGCTTCCTCCTGCGATATCCGTCTCAAGGGACATTTTGAGATTACAAAGACAGCAGCAGTAGATGGAAAGACAAGAGGTTTTTACGCGAAAGCAGGAGAAGCAAAATGAAATTTACAAATGGTTTTTGGCTGGTAAGAGAAGAGTTTGACCCGGAGTACGTGCAGGATATCTACGAAGTAGAGGAAACCGGGGAAGGGGTGAAGATGTACGCCCCTTACAAGAAAATCCGGGGGCGGGGCGACACCCTGAATACCGGGATGATGACGTACACCTTTACGGCCCCGGCC
>CALWMW010000040.1 GCA_944382085.1 uncultured Lachnospiraceae bacterium
TTCTCTTCCAGGGATCATCAGATCGTACAGACCACCGCAAACCGGATCATGGAAATCCTGCCGGGCGGAAAACTGATTGATAAGATCACTTCTTACGACGAATATCTTGAAAGTGATGAAATGGCCAGAAAGCGCCAAATCTACACCTCAGAAGGACAGCCGGAGGATAATTAACCTCCGGCTGTTTTTTCTTTTAAAAGGATCCTCCTCTGCCCCCTGCCCTGCCGCCGTCGGAAGTCCGGTGCGTGCTGCTTCCCCCGCCGCCCGGATGACTTCTCTCGATTCTCCGGCTGGTAATGGTCCGGTACAGAAAAAGGTCTCTGGCTCCGGTTATGCGGAAGCTTCCGTCCCTGACGTATTCCTGCGCCCTTTTCTCATATCCCACGCTTCTAAGCTGCGCCGTCAGTACGGCAAGGATTCCTCCCCCCACAGCCAGTCCGGAAACCAGACAGATTACGCCTCGAAGCCAGAGAGGCATCGGTCGCCGATAGGGATGGTCCCGGTCATAAGGCCGGTTTTCCTTTGCCTCTTTCAGAAAGTTTTCGCAAAGATCTCCAAACGTCTCAAACGCCCTTTCGTATTCTCCCTCGGACAGATACGGAACGATCTGTTCTTCCAGAATTTCCAGACCGTAATCGGTAAAAACACGAATCGCCTCTCCCCTGGTGGCCACATACCATTCCCGGTCGCCCATACTGATCATAAGAAGAATGCCGGAGCGTTCTTCTCCCATTCCATATCCCTGGCGGTAGTAATAATCGTCGGTGAACGACTGTATGGATCTGCCGCCGCAGGATTCTACCGTGACAACGCCCAGATCGCAGCGGTATTCCTCCCGGATCCCATCGAACTGTTCTTCCAGGCTTTGTTCCTGCCTGGTTGTGAGAATCCCTGCCTGGTCCGATACCGCTTCTCCCTTTGCGTATCCCGTCAGACCGGCTCCAAGAAGGAGAAGAACCAGCAAAAACCACCTGATTTTTTTCATTCCTTCGCCCCTCCTCTCAAAACAGCAGCGTCACAAGAGCGGCCAGAACCGCTCCCAACGCGAATCCTCCCGCGCCGGCGATTATCATTTTCCTCCGGTCCGCCGGGAGATCCCCCACAAACTTTCCCGTCTGCCCGTTCATGGCGAATGTGTACAAATTTCCTTTGTATTTCGTATGAAGAATCCATACCGGAAGGAGGGCGTATGTAATCTTTCCCCGGTTCAGGCGGATGTTCGTATGCAGGGGCTCGCAGATCTCATAACCCCGGATGGTGTCCATGAACGCTTTTTCTGTGCTCTGCCGGATCCTCTCATTGGCTCTTGGCGCGCACTCCTTCGCCCCAAGGTCATACCGGTCCGCCAGATAGCCCGCCAGGTAGGCCGGCTGAAACGCCTTTCCCTCCTGATACCGATAAGGCTCTATGGATTCCATCAGGTCATCCGCCATCTTCCTGGAGCCGTCCACCGGCACGGAGTCAAACGCAATCGTTCCGCTGCGGCTTACAAGATAATGGGAAGTTTCCGTATATTCCCGGTCCCCTCTGCGCCACACGCGGATTCTCGTGCCGCGGCAACGAATGTCCGCCGCGGCCTCGCAGTCGTACAGCCAGAAGGGGACGTACACGCCTTTGAGTTCCTGGATCCTGTTCTCTGTTTTGAAGGCTTTTGGCAGGAGAAATTTTCCTTTCAGGTGCTGCTTCATTCTCTCTTCCGCCGTTTTTTTATCCAGCAGAAAGGGGATCACCAGATCCGGACGCAGCGCGCCGGAGATCTGTTTTCGGATAATCACCGGATTGTCGCAGTAGGGACAGCGGGAGGCCGCCATGCTCTCATCCCCCAGGATTTCCCCTCCGCAGGATTCGCAGAGATAGGAGACGATTCCATCCTCCCCCTTCAGCTCATCCTCAGAGCGCTCTACCTCCTGATCCTCCCAGTCGGGGGCCGCGTCTTCCTCTAAGCTTTCTTTTTCAAATTCCCGCAGCGTCTCCGTCTCAAATTCCGTATCGCAGTAGGGGCATTTCATTTTCTGGCTGCGGCTGTCAAAAGAAATCGCTCCACCGCAGCAGGGACATTTGTATTCTAACAGGTCTGACATTTCTCAGCTCCTTGGTTCCGCGCTTCCAAAAGGCTGTCCGCACTGAGAGCAGAATTTCCCGGTATTCAACGCGCCGCAGGCGCATCTCCACCCTGCCTGCTGCCTCGGTTTGCCGCATTGCGTACAGAAGTTTCCTGTGTTGGCGGCTCCGCAGGAACAGGTCCAGGCGCTTCCTCCCGCCTGGCTTCCCGCGGATGATTTGGAGGCCATCTGATACATGGCGGTAAGATCCGCGCCTCCGTTCTGGGCAGCCATGTTCATCCCGAAAAATCCGTTCATGGCTCCTCCTGGATTGGAAGCCGCCATGCGCATCGCGTCCGCCTGCGCTCCGGCCAGATTGGCCGCCGCCAGAGAAGGATCCCGGAAAACCGCGTTCTTCTGAAGCTGCTTCATCATCTCTTCATCTTCCTGGGAAGCGGACACAGAATTGATTCCGATGGAGGTAAGAAGAATTCCCCTGGAATTTTTCCATTTTTCGTCCAGAATCCGGTTCAGGGCCTCCGTGATCTCCTGGGTATGGCCGGGAAGGGCGTTGTAGCGGATCCCTCTCTCAGAAAGACTGGCAAAGGCCGGCTGAAGCGCTGTGAGAAGCTCGCTCTTCTGCATGCTGTCCAGGGAATCCCGCGTATATTCCTCTTCAAAGTTTCCGCAGACATTCGTATAGAAGAGAATGGGATCCACAATCCGGTAAGAATATTCTCCGTTGCAGCGGATGGAAATATCCAGATCAAGCCCAATGTTGGAGTCCACTACCCGGAAGGGCACCGGGGTCGGCGTCCCGTATTTGTTTCCCATGATTTCCTTCGTATTGAAGTAGTAAACCCGCTGGTCCGCGCCGGCTTCTCCTCCAAAGGTAAAGCGCTTTCCGATACTGGAAAACGTACTCCGGATCCCTTCCTCCAGATCTCCGCAGAAAATACTGGGCTCCAGGCTGGAATCAAAGGTATACTCTCCCGGCTCCGCGCAGACTTCCGTCACCTTTCCCTGCTCCACAATCATCATGCACTGGCCGTCCGCCACCGCGATGACGGAACCGTCCGAAATAATATTCTCGTCCCCTCTTTTATTGGAAGACCTTTTTCCGCCTCTTCTCTTTCCTTTTACCGCCAGAACCTTTTCCGAGAGAGCCTCACAGTAAAAATAATCCTTCCACTGGTCCGCCAGTACGCCTCCTGCCGATCCTAACGCTGCTTTTATCAGTCCCATCTTTTCAATCCTTTCTCCTGTGTCAGGTAAATAAAATATGTTTTATTTTATCAGATTTCTTTTCTCCTTACAATTCCTTCTTATCCGGGAATAAAAAACAGCGCCTTCCGTCTCACTTTTCGACGGCGGCGCTGCCTCTTGCAATCATTCCATTATCTAAGCGCTCTTCGCAAGCCAAGCGGGCGCTGTCTGATACGTTCTGCTCTCCATCAGGCAAATCACGGAAGCAAATACTCTGGAACAGATCTGCACGATCCACCGGCAGTCTTCTTCCGGGGAATGCGCTTCCTGTAAGTACCGGCTGTGCTCTTCTTCCAAAAAAGAAAAGATCTCCTGCTCGTCCCTGCAGTTTCTGCCTTCCAGCATCTGGCTTCGGAACTCGCTGCGGGCCTTCTCGGTCTGCGTATAGTTTCGGAGTGCGTACTTCAAATCCCTCTCATAAAGGCAGTGATCCTTCAAAGTACCCGGAAAGGTATCGTTGTGAGGAAAAGTAAAATAATCAGCCAGATAATGCATCACAACGCCAAGCCCTCTCCAGAAATACCGTTCCCGGTACTCCAGCCTCTCCCATTCCGAGGTGAGCTTTCCTACCAGATCCTTGATGTCTTCAAAAGATGTGGCAAATTCATGGGGCTCCGTAATCATTTTGGGGCTCAGATCCGGAAGAATCGAGCCAATGCAAAACGCCTTCCGGTATCTCATCAGGTCCTGCGCCGGACACTCGTCCGCAAAAAAGCCAGCCAGCAAAATATGTGATTTTTTTCTCATTCTTTTCCTCCATAGGGAGACGCTTTCGCCGAAACGAAAGATTCTAGCTTCACCGTGGTTATTCTACTTCAAACCTGGCTTTTCTGCAACCGAAAACGCGTAATTTTTTTGTAAACCAATAAGATTCGGCATTTCATCCAAAATCTATCCGGAAACCCTTCCTTTTTCATGCACTCTGCAAACAGCCGGTTACCCCTTCAGCCCCGCGATGTCCACCAGGGTAAGCCCCTGGCTGGGATGCGTTTCCAGGCTGGTAATCAGCGCGTTCGCCGTATCCAGGGAGGTCAGGACGTTTACCCCCGTCTCAACCGCGCAGCGGCGGATGAGGAACCCGTCTCTGGAATGCCCTACCCCCGGAGAAGGCGTATCGATGATAAGATCGATCTCATGTCCCAGAATCAGGTCCATAAGGTTGGGCGATTCTCCTTCGATTTTATTGATCCTCATAGCGGCTACGCCGTGTTCCCTCAGTACCTTCGCCGTGCTTCTGGTGGCAAAAATGCGGTATCCAATGGCTGCAAAACGCCTTGCGATGTCCACCGCCTCCAGCTTATCCGAGTCCTTCACGGTAAGAATCATATTCCTGTGGCGCGGAAGAGAAAATCCGGCTCCCAGAAAGGCTTTGTACAAAGCCTCCTCAAAGGTCCTGGCTATGCCGAGACACTCTCCCGTAGATTTCATCTCCGGTCCCAGGCTTACATCCGCGCCCCTGATTTTTTCAAAGGAAAAGACCGGCATCTTCACGGCAAAATAATCCGCCTCCGGCTGAAGTCCCGGCGCATACCCAAGATCCCGGATCTTTTTGCCTAAAATCACCTGGGCTGCCAGAGGTACAATGGGAATGCCTGTGACCTTGCTGATGTAAGGAACGGTACGGCTGGTTCTTGGATTTACCTCGATGACATAAACTTCATCGTTACTCACAATAAACTGGATGTTAATCAGGCCGATCACGTGGAGCGCGCGGGCCAGCCTTCTTGTATATTCCTCGATGACTCTTTTGATTTTTGCAGTCAGGCTCTGGGCCGGGTATACGGAAATGCTGTCCCCGGAATGAATGCCCGCTCTCTCAATGTGCTCCATAATACCCGGAATCAGGATCTCCTCTCCGTCGCACACCGGGTCCACCTCCAACTCCTTTCCCATGAGGTATTTATCCACAAGGATAGGGTGCTCCTGGGCAATCCGGTTAATGATCCCCATAAACTCATCCACATCCTGATCGTTAATGGCAATCTGCATACCCTGGCCTCCCAGCACGTAGGAAGGCCTTACCAGGACCGGATAGCCAAGGCGGTTTGCGGCTTCTTTCGCTTCCTGAGCGGTATACACCGTCTCCCCCGCCGGCCTTGGAATGCTGCACTCCTCCAGAATCTCGTCAAAAAGCTCCCGGTCTTCCGCGGCGTTCACATTCTCGGCAGAGGTGCCAAGGATGGGAACGCCCATCTCCATAAGAGCCTCTGTCAGCTTAATCGCCGTCTGCCCGCCGAACTGTACCACCGCTCCGTCCGGTTTTTCCAGCCGAACTACATTTTCCACGTCCTCCGGCGTCAGGGGTTCAAAATACAGTTTATCCGCAATATCAAAATCCGTACTTACCGTTTCCGGGTTGTTGTTTATGATAATGGTTTCATATCCTTCTTTTGAAAACGCCCAGGTGCAGTGCACGGAACAGAAATCGAACTCAATTCCTTGGCCGATGCGGATCGGCCCTGAGCCAAGAACCAGGACCTTCTTTCTCCCATGGTCCGCCCTTCCTTCGTTTTCGCCTCCAAAAACAGAATAATAGTAGGGAGTCGCCGCCTCAAATTCCGCGGCGCACGTGTCTACCATCTTAAAGACTGCGGTAATCCCGTACTGCTCCCGCATCTTCCTGATCTCTTTTTCCTCCCGGCCGGTGAGGCGTCCGATGACCTTGTCCGGAAATTCCAGGCGCTTCGCCTCCCTGAGAAGCTCCGGCGTCAGAGGCTCCTTAGAAAGAGCCTGTTCCATCTCCACCAGAATCGCCAGCTTATCGATAAACCACGGATCGATCCTGGTAATCTCATAAATTTTTTCATAGGAGATTCCCCGCCGGATCGCCTCCGCGATCACCCAGATTCTTCTGTCATCCACCCTGGCAAGCTGACGGTACAGTTCTTCTTCGCTAAGGCCGGAAAAGTCGTAAGAGAGAAGACTGTCCACATGCTGTTCCAGAGAACGGATGGCCTTCATCAAGCCTCCCTCAAAGCTGTGGGCAATGCTCATCACCTCTCCGGTAGCTTTCATCTGGGTCGTCAGCTTCCGGCTGGCGCTGATAAATTTGTCAAAGGGGAGACGGGGCATTTTTACCACACAGTAATCCAGTACCGGCTCAAAGCTTGCGTAGGTCTTCCCCGTAACGGTATTTCTGATTTCGTCCAGCGTGTATCCCAGAGCGATCTTGGCCGCCACCTTCGCGATGGGATAGCCTGTGGCCTTGGAAGCGAGGGCGGAGGAACGGCTTACCCTGGGGTTCACTTCGATGACGCAGTACTCGAAGCTGTCCGGCTTCAGAGCGAACTGCACGTTGCATCCTCCGGTGATCTTCAGTTCCGTAATAATATTCAACGCGGAGCTGCGGAGCATCTGGTACTCCTTGTCTCCCAGGGTCTGGGAGGGCGCCACCACGATGCTGTCTCCCGTATGGACGCCCACCGGGTCTAGGTTCTCCATATTGCATACGGTGATTACATTGCCGGCTCCGTCCCGCATCACTTCGTATTCAATTTCCTTCCAGCCCGCAATGCAGCGTTCCACCAGCACCTGTCCCACCCGGCTGAGGCGAAGGCCGTTTTCCAGGATTTCCACCAGTTCTTCCTGGTTAGAGGCAATGCCGCCGCCGCTTCCTCCTAGGGTATAGGCGGGGCGCAGCACCACCGGATAACCGATGGTCTGTGTGAATTCCACGCCCTCTTCCACGCTTTCCACCACCTTGGAGGGCGCCACCGGTTCCCCGATTTTTTCCATGGTGCTTTTGAACTCCAGCCGGTCCTCCGCTTTCTTTATGGTCTCAGAGGTGGTTCCGATCAGGCGCACCTGATGTTCTTTCAGAAATCCCCGTTCCTCCAGCTCCATAGCCAGGTTCAGCCCTGCCTGGCCGCCCAGGGTAGGAAGCACGCTGTCCGGCCGTTCCTTCAGAATCAGCCGCTCTACCGTCTCCACCGTCAAAGGTTCAATATAAACGTGATCCGCGATATCCTTGTCAGTCATAATCGTAGCGGGGTTGGAGTTCAGCAGAACAACCTCCACCCCTTCCTCTTTCAGGGAGCGGCAGGCTTGAGTCCCCGCGTAGTCGAATTCCGCAGCCTGTCCGATTACGATGGGACCGGAACCAATTACAAGCACTTTTTTAATCTCCGGATGTTTTGGCATTACTGATCCACCTCCATCATGTTCATAAAACGGTCAAACAGATACCCGGAATCCAGGGGGCCGGGACATGCTTCCGGATGAAACTGAACCGTAAAGATTTTCTTTCCCGTATAAAGAAGCCCCTCGTTCGTACCGTCGTTCACATTTTCAAAGGCCGGTACGGCGATGGAAGGATCCAGGCTTTTGGTGTCCACGACATACCCGTGATTCTGGGAGGAAATGTACACCCTGCCGGTGGACAGATCCCGCACCGGATGGTTGCCTCCCCGGTGTCCGTACTTCATTTTGTACGTATCCCCTCCCATAGCCAGCGCCATGAGCTGATGGCCCAGGCAAATGGCAAAAATGGGAAGATCCGAGTCGTACAGCTTCCGGATCTCTTCAATTATTTTCGTACATTCTTTCGGATCTCCCGGACCGTTGGAAAGCATAATTCCGTCCGGATGGTCTTCCAGAATGTCCGAAGCCGGCGTATGGGCGGGATACACCGTCACCTGGCAGCCTCTCTTTTGCAGGCTCCTGGCGATGTTTCTCTTCGCCCCAAGATCCAGGAGGGCGACCCGTTTTCCCTCACCCGGCAGCACGTATGGCGCTTCGCAGGTAACCTTCTCCACCACCTTGCCGGTCTGGTACGCGCGAAGGCGCAAAAGCAGCTCCTGCAGATCACACGGTTCCTTTGTCGTAATGCAGCCGTTCATGGTTCCTTTTTCCCGCAGAATTTTTGTCAGAGCTCTTGTATCGATTCCCAAAATGCCAGGGATATCATGTTTGAATAGAAAATTTTGAATCGTATCTTCCGAACGGAAGTTACTGGGACGACGTGAGAATTCCCGAACAATTAAAGCATCCGGCCAGGGTCTTCCGGATTCCATGTCTTCATAGCAGATACCATAATTCCCGATCAGCGGATAAGTCATAACCACGGCCTGTCCGGCATAGGAAGGATCCGTCAGCACCTCCAGATAACCGGTCATGGAGGTGTTAAATACAATCTCGCTTATGACCTCCCGCGGGGAGCCTACGCTCCTGCCCTCGAATACGGTACCGTCTTCCAGAATCAGAAAAGCTTTCATGCAATCACCGTCTTTCTTTACTCTTATTCCTATTTTTGCTCAAATTGTTAGAATTCTACCACATCTTTTTTCAGATTTCAACTGTTTTCTTTTCCCCGCGCCTGGTATGCCTGCCCCAAAAAACGCATATACTGGCAGTAAGTTTGAATCAGGAGAAGCGTTATGCCTCAGAATCAGCCAGATCTGCCCGACCAGGGGCAGCTTCAGATTTCCGTGCTTTCCAGCGACAGGACGCCCCTGTCCAACGCCTCGGTCACCATCTCCTACACCGGCGTTCCGGAAAAAACGCTGGAAACACTCGTTACGGACAGCCAGGGACAAACCGAACCTGTGGATCTGGACGCGCCTCCCATAGAGTACAGTCTGAATCCGGGAGAAGCGCAGCCCTACGCGGAATACACCCTTCAGGTCGCTGCCCCCGGCTATGAACCCGTCTCCGTCTCCGGAAGCGAGGTCCTAAGCCGCCAGCTTTCCCTTCAGGAAGTCATCCTCTATCCTCTGCAAAGAGAAGAGGCTCCCGACGTCATCGTCATCCCCGCTCACACCCTGTATGGCAATTATCCCCCGAAAATCGCAGAAAACGAGGTGAAGCCAATCCCCTCCACCGGGGAGATCGTTTTAAACCAGGTGGTGGTGCCGGAATACGTGATCGTACACGACGGCGCTCCTACGGATACCACGGCAAAAGACTATACGGTTCGCTACCTGGATTATATTAAAAATGTGGCCTGCAGCGAAATCTATGCCACCTGGCCGAAAGAGACGCTGCTGGCGAATATCCTGGCCATTCAGTCCTTTACGCTGAACCGTGTGTATACCGAATGGTATCGAAACCAGGGCTTCCCTTTTACGATCACCTCCTCTACTGCCTTCGATCAAAAATGGATTTACGGTCGGAACCTGTTTGCCTCCATCTCGCAGGCGGTGGACGAGATCTTTGACCAGGATCTTTCCCGTCCGAATGTAAAGCAGCCGATCCTCACGCAGTACTGCGACGGAAAGCGCAGTTCCTGTCCCCAATGGCTCTCCCAGTGGGGAAGCAAGGATCTGGGGGAACAGGGGTATACGGCCCTTGAGATTATTCGAAACTACTACGGAACCTCCATGTACATAAATACGGCAGAAGAAATCGCCGGCATTCCCGTCTCCTATCCCGGCTATCCGCTCCGGGTGGGCTCTGTGGGAGAAGATGTCGTAAAGATTCAGGAACAGCTGAATACCATTTCAGATAATTTTCCGCTGATTCCAAAACTCACCGCCGACGGAATCTTTGGGGAGCGGACGCAGGAAGCCGTGAAAACCTTTCAGTCCGTTTTCGGACTGACGCAGGACGGAATCGTAGGAAGCCGCACCTGGTACCGCATTCAGGAAATCTATGTAGCGGTCACCAGAATGGCGGAAGGCAGTTAAAGAGCACGCCTTTTCCGGACGTCTGAACAGGCGTCCGGAAGGGCAAAAAAATAATTCAAATTTTTTCAAAAAAACTATTGACATTTTTCTGGAGATACAGTATATTATCCAAGTACGGTTCGTTGGTCAAGCGGTTAAGACGCCGCCCTCTCACGGCGGAAACACGAGTTCGATTCTCGTACGAACTGTTTTAACAGTCATTCGGCAGAATGGCTGTTTTTCTTTTCTGTGACAAAGGAGTTTTCTATGAATCGAATTGATCTGCATACGCATTCCGTTTTTTCAGACGGTACTCTGACGCCGGAAGAACTGGTGGCGCTGGCTTCCCATTCAGGGTTAAAGGCCATTGCCCTGACGGACCATGACACCGTGGAAGGAGTCTCCTGGGCAATCGCCGCCGGGAAATCTCTTGGGGTTGAGGTCGTTCCAGGAATTGAGTTCTCCACAGAATATCAGGGCCAGGATATTCACCTGGTAGGGCTGGAGCCGGATTACCGCGCGCCTGGGTTTGAACGGCAGCTGGCTAAGTATCGGTCCAACCGCCTTGAACGGAATGAAAAAATCATCGCGCTCATGGCAAAAGACGGCGTGGAGATCTCCTCAGAAAAAATGAGGGAGCGGTTCGGAGATACCGTATGGACCAGGGCGCATTTCGCCCGGTATCTGACAGAAGCCGGTCTGACGCCGGATCTGGACACCGCGTTTCGGACTAAGCTGAACGCGGGCTGCCCTTACTTTGTACCCAGAGTGAAAATCCGGCCTGGGGAAGCGGTATCCCTGATCCGTCAGTATCACGGAATTCCGGTTCTGGCGCATCCCTTCCAGTATAATCTCAGCCGGGAGGCGCTTTTCACCCTCCTTGGGCAGCTCAAAGAGGCCGGGCTTCTTGGCATCGAAGTCTACTACTCCACCCACACGCCTGCACAGGAAGCCTTTCTTCTGGAAACGGCCCATTCCTTTTCCCTGGTTCCCGGCGGGGGCTCTGATTTCCACGGAAAAAACAAACCGCAAATCCGTTTGGGAAGCGGCATGGGAAACCTGAACATTCCCTACGAAGTGCTGACCCGCCTTCGCGCTTCCCGTTCCTGACGATATTTTCAAAAAAACCGGCGCTCCCTGGCACCGGTTTTTCTGTCAGCCTTTTGGGCTGTTTCTTTTATTCTCTTTTTTTATTTTCTTCTCTTTTTGAGAATCACAACCAGAAGCGCTACAAAGATAACACAGGACGCCGCCGCAATGGCAATCACCTGATAAATCGGAGTCTCATCTCCTGTAGCGACTCCCGCCGCCTTTGTAATCACGCGGAAGGTAACCGTCTTCGTATCGGTGGTACCGTCTGATACCCAGTTGTTTCCATCGTACACATCCTTGTTGAAGATCACCCGCAGCGTATACTCTCCCGTAGCGTTAATCGCCATGGAAATGTTGTAGGGAGATCCCTGCCAGGTTCCCGTTACGTTTCCAATCTGATAGCTTGCCGGACGGTACCGGTAGTCTCCCGGATTGGGATTGGAATTTCCCATTCCCGCTCCCGCCGCGGTAAAGGAAATGGTATCTCCTGTATAGTATTCGCCACCGGGAACAATATTCTGAATCTGGTTGTCGTCCGGAGAGGGGCCGTCCTTGTAGGTCGCCCGCACCACTGCGTCGGATCCCGGCATGGAGAACGTCGTCTGCCATCTGGATGCATCCGCGAAGGTCACATTGCCGCTGACTGCCACCCACTTGTCAAAGACTCTTCCACTCGCAGGATAATTGGCGCTTACCGTTACGGTATCGTCCATATAGTAGTAATCCGCAGCGCTGTCGCCGTTCTCAACGATCAGCTCGTATTCTACATAGCGGTAATGCGCGGAGATCTGTACTTCTCCCGGAACCATGGTAAAGGTCGTCGTCTCACTGTAGGCGTCTGCAAGGGTTGCATTGCCCGTGTCCACCTGCCAGTAGTCGAACTCCTGTCCTTCCGGCGCTTCGTCCGCGGTAACCGTCACCACCGTGCCTTCCACCGCGCTCTCGTAGTCCGCCGTACCATCCGTAACGGTCACAGGATATTCAATTCCCTCATACTCCGCCCGAATGGTAAGATCCTGCGTCACCTCAAGGCTCATGGTGGAATTGTAGATCGCGTCTCCAAGATCCACCGTTCCGTCGTTTACCAGCCATCTGGAAAACGCGTAGCCGGCCGCGCTGGGATTGGCCGTTACGGTAATCGTCGTTCCTTCTTCCACCGTAGCCTGAGCCGCTCCGCCCTCCAGCGTACCGTTCGCCACCGTCACAAGGTATACCGACGGCATCTCTGCGTAGACAGCCGTTATTGTGAGGTTGCTTGCCGGCATGGAGAACGCCAGAGCCGAAACCTTGGAATCTTTGAGCGTCATGGGCGTCTCTGTGCCGTCTGCCGCCACCTGAACGACTTCCCAGTGATCGAACTGGAGCTTCTCGGCCGTACGATCCGCCGGGGTCACAGTTACGGTAGCGTCTTTCGTATAGGTGGCCGTATTTCCTTCCACCCCTGCCACAGCTGCGTTTTCCAGCGTCACCGTATACTGGGTGGCTGTGTAGTCCGCCGCCACGGTCACATTGCCTTCCGGCATGGTAAACTGCGTCACTGCTTCCTGAAGGTTCAGGTCGGTCACATTTCCTTCCGTAACCTTCCAGCCTGAGAATGTAAACCCTTCTTTCTGGGCTGCTTCAATGCCAACCTTCGTGCCAGGCGCAAAGGCGCCGCTTCCTTCTCCGTCCTTCACGGTAAGCTGGTAGGTCGTGGTATTCTGCGTACCGGGATCTCCCGACGCTTCGCCGGTCTGAGCCGTGCCGCCCTGAATATCAATCGTCGCTCCCCCGGTGCTTTCACCGGAAGTCGTCTTCTCTGTCTCTTCCGTTCCTGGGGTCTTCGTTTCCCCCGGCGTCTCCTCTGTCTGCGTCGGGGATTCCGTCTGGGTCGCTGTCTCTGTCTCGGTGCCGGATTCTGTCTGCGAGCCGGATTCGCCCTCTCCGCCGATGACGATTACATTGGGTTCCTGGTTCGTGTTCCCCTGCGTATCGCTCTCCATCGTTTCGCTTCCGGTTCCGGACTGCGCTTCCGTCGTGGTCTCGGATTCTGTTGTAGTCTCAGATTCTGTTGTTGTCTCAGATTCCGCCGTAGTCTCAGATTCTGTTCCGGTCTCGGATTCTCCGGCAGACTCCTGCTGCGCAAAGGTCGCCGTCAACGTAAGATCCGCTTCCGGCATCACAAACGTAAGATTCATCTGGTTGAGATCCGCCGTCGTTCCGCTGGCGTCCATAAGGGTCGCGTTCATGCTGGATACAAACCAGCCTGAAAAAGCCGCCCCGCTCCCGGAAGGATCCTGCGCCTGCACGGTCACTTCCGTTCCCGCCGCGTAAACGCCTGCCCCGGTCCCGTTCTCCACAGTAAGGGCGTACGTCGTCTGCTCTGGCGTTTCGGTCTGCGTCTGGGACTCTGTTTCCGTCTCTCCAGTGCCGATCACTATCGTTTCTCCAGATCCCTGGGTCTCGCCTGTAGGCGGCTGAGATTCGCCCGTAGACGGCTGGGACTCACCCGTAGACGGCTGGGACTCATCTGTAGATCCCTGGGTCTCGCCTGTAGACGGCTGGGACTCGTCTGTAGATCCCTGGGACTCACCCGTAGACGGCTGGGACTCATCTGTAGATCTCTGGGACTCTTCCGTACTTCCCTGCGTCTCCGTGGAAGCCTCCTGATACTGAGCCTCGATCTTCACGCTCTCCTTAGGCATCACAAAAGTGGTCTCCGCCGCCTTCTCATCGGCAAGCGCAAGCTCGGTATCCTCCGTCTTCCATCCGGAAAATTCCATTCCCTCCGGCGCCTCGGAAGCCTTGATCTTCACTGTCGTTCCCTCCTGGTAGTAAGCCCGGTCCGTGGGATCCTCCGGCTTCTCCCAGTCTCCAAAGGTGTAGTGATTGTTCTCCGGCTCTTCTTCCGCAGAGGAGGAACCGTTCACCACATCCAGCATATATCCGGCCTCTTCCAGGCGGATGCTGCCATCCTCCGAAGAAGCGGCGGTATACACCGTATCCTCATCCTCATTCGTCCAGCGTCCTTCCGTCACGGTCAGAGCTTCCTCGCCTTTGTAGAGCGCTCCAACAACGCCCGTAAGGCTGTCACCCGGAAACAGCACCTGGGCGCTGACTCCCGCGGACGCGTCGTACTCCGTAGCGGCTGCGGCCTGTATCACAGGCGACGCCGCCAGAAGGCAGGACAGCAGGATTCCCATGATTCTTTTCTGCCTCTTTTTCATAATACCCCTTCCTTTCCTATCCTATATCCCACACAGTATCCTTGGCAGGCATATATTTCGTCCTGAAAAAATTATAGCACAGCCTTTTTGCAAAAACAAATAAGGCTTTGCCGCTACTTTTCTTAAAACTTTCTTAATATAAAAAAGAACTGGCAAGCAGGACGATAAGCCGGGTTATGTCTCGAATGGTCATCTATCCAGATCTGCCGTTGCCGGCAGACTCCAGCGACCTACCTGAAGCTGACGGGCCGCCATACGCTTCTTTACGGTCTTGCTTCGGATGGGGTTTACATGTGCCCTTCCCGTTGCCGGGAAGGCGGTAGTCTCTTACACTGCCCTTCCACCCTTACCGGCAAAAGCCGGCGGTTCATTTCTGTTGCACTTTCCTTAGAGTCGCCTCCACCGGACGTTATCCGGCATCCTGCCCTGCGAAGCCCGGACTTTCCTCACCTGGCCCCTTTCGTCTGGCCAGCCGCGATCACCTGTCCTGCTTGCCGAAGGTAATTCTAACACAAAACCTGCCTTCTGTAAATCAAAAATCACACATGAAAACAGCTCTCTCCGATAAATTCCCTCAGAATGGAATTCTTCGGAACCACCTCGCTGGGCACTCCGATAAAATAATCGAAAAACTTCAGAAGCCGCTTTGCCTCCAGATATTCCGGCACATCGCTGGGAATTCCGAACAGC
>CALWMW010000041.1 GCA_944382085.1 uncultured Lachnospiraceae bacterium
TCCCCGTTCGCCGTATCGGAAAGCCGGGCGATTCCGGCAAACGCCTGCCCCGCCTTTCGCATGGCCTGATCGCTTCGGGCAAGCTTTTCCCGGATGCTCCGGTTCGTCTGAAGCGCCGCGCCGTACCTTTTGTTTTCCTCCTGAAGAGCGTTCTTCGCTTCTTCCTTTCGGGAAAGCTCCTCCTCTACCGTTTTCCCATCCAGAGGTTCCCCTGTAAGGAGCTGTCTGCGCAGCGCTTCCGCCGCCTGTTTTTCCCCTTCCAGGTTCTTTTCGCACCGCTCCAGCTCCTGGCGCGCCTCCGCGTCCGCCTGTTCCAGCGTCCCGGCTTCCTTCTCTGTCTTTTTCAGATGCTCCTCCGCCTCCGAAAGGCTGGAAAAAGCCAGAAAGGCCCGCAGCCTTCCCGCCGCTTCTTTCGCGCTTTCCTGTTTTGCCTCCAGGGCGGCCGCGTCTCTAAGACACCGGTCCGCCTGCTCCTTCCATTCGGCCGCTTCCTTCCGGCATCGGGGAATCTGCTCCTCCAGCCGCTTCTTTTCTTCCTCAAAGGCCTCTGCTTCCCGCATCCGGTCTTCCCGCTCCCTCCGCGCTTTTACCAGAAGCCGTCTTTTCTCTTCCAACCGGCGCGCAAACTCCAAAAGCCATTCCTCCGTCTCCTCCTGGACGGAGGACGCCTCCAGCTCTTCCCACTGGCTCTTCAGCTGCGCCAGAGCCTGGCGCGACTGTCCCCGCAGGCCGGCCAGTTCCTGCGCCTGCCGGTCCAGGGCCTGCACGGTCTGCTCCTTTTCTTCTTTCAGTTTCTTGAGCTGGTCTTCTGTGGGGATCTTTCCCTCCGCCTTCGCCGGGGCGGGATGATGGAGGGAACCGCACACCGGACAGGGCTTTCCCTCCTCCAGCCGCGCCGCCAGGATCCCTGCCTGTCCGTCAAAAAAGGCTTCCTCCATTCTGGCGTACGCTTCACTAAGAACCGCGTGTCTCTCCCGGATCTTCCGATAGTCCCCTTCTCTTTTTTCAATCCCTTTTTCTCTCTCCCGCTCCAGGGCAAGGCTTTCCTTTAAGGCCTCCAGACGCTTCTCCAGCTCATCTTCCTGCCCGGCTTTCTCCGCCAGGGCCTCCCGCCTCCCGGCGGGATCCCCAAGCTCCTGCAGCCTTCCCTGAAGCCGTTCCTCTTCCTGCTGCCGTTTTGCCGCCCGTTCTAAAAACCGCTTCCCTTCCAGCCGCTTCTCCTGGGCTTCTTTTCCCAGCCGCTTCTCTTCTTCCTCCTGCCGCTTTGCCTCCCGGTAATCCTCAAGCCTCGCGGAAAGCTCCGCCGCCTCCCGGTGAAGCTTCTCTGCCCGCTTCAGCCCCTGGGCCGTCTCCTGGCGCCGTTTCTTCCACTCCAGGCGCTCTTCTTCCAGCTTCTCTATGCGGGCGTTCCGCCTGGCGATCTCCTCTTCGGCCTTTTGGGCCTCCCGGCAGAGGGCCTGCCGTCCCCGCAGTTCTCCCAGATCCTTTTCCAGAATCTGCAGCCGGGTTTGGATCCCCTCTTCCGCCTCCTGCTGCGCCAGGATCAGTTCTTCCAGAAGCTTTTGGTATTCCTCCAGATGATAAACGATCAGATCCTGGTCTAAGGCTTCCATCTTTTCCCGGATGCGAAGCTCTTTTTCCCCCTCTTCAAACACGACTCCCTCCGTATACTGGCCGGCTCTCCTGCTGGCCTCCTCGTATTCTTTCCTGGCCTCGCTCTTCCGGCTCTTTAATTCCTCCTGAAAGCTCAGGTACCGTCCGGTATCAAAAATCCGCCGGAAAATTCTGCCCCGCTCTTCGGTGCCTGCCAGAAGAAGGCGCAGAAAGTCCCCCTGGGCGATCATGGCGATCTGTACAAACTGATCCCGGTCAATCCCCAGAAGCTCCTCCACCGCTTTCGTCACTCCCCGGCTCCCCGTGACGGCGCGCCCGTCCGGATACGTCAGCAGGGCGTCGGCGCTCTCCTTCGTCATCCCGCTTCCCCTGGCCTTGGGGCGCAGATATTCCGGGTTCCGCCGGATGTGATACCGCTTCCCCCTGCAGGAAAATTCCAGCTCCACGTAGGTCTTCTCCTCCGCCATGGCGAAATCCGAACGCATCATCTCCGGCCTGCGGCTGCTCCCGCTGGCTTCCCCGTAAAGGGCGAATACAATGGCGTCGAACACCGTGGTTTTCCCGGCGCCCGTGTCTCCTGTAATCAGATAGATCCCCTGGTCTCCAAGCTTCTCAAAGGGAACCTCCGTCCTTTTGGCGTAGGGCCCGAAGGCGCACATGATCAGCCGCTCCGGTCTCACGGTTCCTCCTCCTCTCCCTGGTTTAACAGGGCCGCCGCCAGAGCTCTCTGTCTCTGGTCAAGCCCTTCCCCGTTCTGTTTCTCATAAAAGGCTTCAAACAGCTGAAGCGGCGTCCTCTCCGGAAGCGTTTCCTCCTCCGCCTCTTCTTTTCCTTCCTCCCCGGTCCGGCAGAAGTCGATCTGCATCACATTGGGATAGACCGCCCGGACTTTTCCCAACGCGTCCAGCACCGGCTCTCGGTCGGTGAGGAGGAGCTGCACATAATCCTCCCGGTTTCCCTGGCCGAAAACCTCCGGCTTGAGAAGCTCCTCCAGAGGTCCTCGCAGCCTGCGCAGATCCCTTCTCGGCTTCAAAGGCAGGAGGCGGATCTGCGTCTTCCATTTTTTCTCTCCTTCCGCCTCCGGATCCGGAACAAGCTCCACGAAAGTCACGGACTTTTCGTGATCCGCCTCGGAAAAGGAGTACTTGAGCGGGGAGCCGCAGTAGCGCACGTTCTCCCTGCCTACCTGCTGGGGCCGGTGCAGATGGCCCAGAGCCACGTAATCAAAGCCCTCGGTTACCCGGACGTCCACCTGATCCGCCCCTCCGATCTGCAGTTCTTCCGACTCGCAGGTCTTTGCGCCCGCCAGAAACTGATGCATCAGAAGGATACTGGGCCTGTCACAGGAAAGCTTCTCCTGCCCCAGGATCCAGCTTACCGCCTCCTGGGTGGAAGCAAGGTCCCGGTCCGGAAAAAAGCGGCGTACCATGCCCGACCTGAGAAAAGGCAGGAGATAGAGATCCGCCGTCTCCCCGTCCCGGTTCGTGAACGTATGCTTCTGGAGCCTGCCGTCAAAGACGCGGGACATATGGATGCCGGACTGCTCCATCATCCTGGAGCCATAGGCGACGCGCTCCGGGGAATCATGGTTCCCGCTGATGGCCCACACCGGAATCCCCTCCCTGGCAAACTGGAAAAGGAATTCATCCGCCAGTTCCACCGCTTCCGCGGAGGGCATGGTTTTATCGTAAAGATCCCCGGCCAGAAGGATTCCGTCCGGTTCGTATTTTTTCGCCAAATTTAAAATTTGCCGGAGAATCACCTTCTGATCCTCCAGCATTGAAAATCCGTTTACTCTTTTCCCTATATGCAGATCGGACAAATGAAAAAATTTCATAGCTTTGATCCTTCTCTCATAAGATAGCGCTTTCTGCTGACGCACTCTTCCCGTCGGGACAGCCACTCTCTAAGCTGCGGATACAGCCTTTTTGCCTCCTCGTATCCGTGCCAGTAGAAATCCTCCAGCTTCTCCAGATCCTTCTCCGTCCGGCTTACCGAGGGCAGGGACGGGCAGATCAGAAATACTCTGCCTCTCTTTTCCAGGTGCTCCAGAAGCTCCATGGTGCGGTTGTACACCTGGTTTCTGTTTTTCAAAGCCCTGGACAGGCCCGGATATTTCCGGTAGTACATCCTGGCAAGCTTCACAGAGCTGCCCGGCTCTTCCTTCTTCCGGTAGCCTCTCGGCCTGGTAAGGATAACGATATTATAGCGGTGTCCTTCCCGGATCGCCTTTCTCACCGGTATGGAATCTGAGATGCCCCCGTCCATGAGAGGGACCCCGTCCAGCTTCACCGGTGATGCCGCGAAGGGCAGGCTGGAGGACGCGCGGCAGGCGTCCATCAGTCTCTGTCTGTCCAGGTATTCCTCAAGATACACCGGCTTTCCCGTCAGGCAGTTAGTGGCCTCCAGGACGCAGCGCATGGGAGAGCGGGCAAAGGCCTTATAGTCAAAAGGATAATACCGGTTGGGAAAATCGTCAAAAATCAGATCCATGTTCATAAAGTGCCGGGTTTTCATCATGGTGTGAACGCCGTAGAGCTCATAGTTCAGCTGGGCGTCCAGCATGCACTCCTTCGTCCGCAAAATCTGCCCCGACACATAATCCACCGCGTTGCAGGCCCCCGCCGATACGCCCAGGACATAAGGCACCTTCAGCTTTTTCTCCATAAAATAATCCAGGACGCCGCTGGTAAAAATTCCCCGCTGGCCTCCGCCTTCCAGGACCATGCCTACTTTTTTCATTGCTGCAAGCTTCCTTTCTTATTCCGCGTCCTGCGTCTCTTCCGAAGCCGCCTCGGTTTCCGCCTCGCCGGCGCTCTCGCTCTCCTCCTGGGTCACTTCTTCCACGGTGGTATTCTCCATAAGGAAATCCATCACCTTGTCCTGAAGCAGGCTGATTCTCACGGTACCCTCGCCGTAATAATCCATGAGCGCGTCTGTGGATTCAAATCCGTACTGATCCGCGTACTCCTGCGCGCCGCTCTGGAACTCTTCCTCTGTCACTTCGATGCCTTCCTGCTCCGCGATCGCCTTGAGATACAGCTCCGTCTGCATACTCTGGGATGCGGCCAGCGCCGCCTGTTCCCTGAGCTCTTCTTCTGTCAGGCCCATGTAGGCGGTGAGAAACTCTTCCATCTCCATGCCGTAGGCTTCCGCCATGCTTTCATAGTAGGACATGGTGCTTTCCACGCTGTAGTCCACCATCTCCTGGGGATAGCTCTCAATGGTGCTGGAGGCGGCGATCTGAGTCAGGATCTCCTGGCTGGCCATAGCGTCCCTCTGCTGGGCGCGCTGGCTCTCCAGCTCCTGGCGAACGCTGTCCTGATAGGAAGCCGCGTCGGTATACGCCCCCTCGGACAGAGTGGAGGCCAGCTCGTCGGTAAGCTCCGGCACCCGCTGGATCTCATTTACCGTCACCGTAAAGACCACGTCCTGTCCAGCCAGATCCTCGCTGAAGTAATTCTCCGGGAAAGTCAGCGGCAGATCCACCGTCTCCCCTTTCGCGGTTCCGATCAGCCCTTCCTCAAAGCCGTCGATAAAGGTGTTGGAGCCGATCTCCAGATCGTACCCCTTATCCGTGCCTCCTTCAAAAGCCTCTCCGTCCAGCTTTCCCTCATAGTCGATGTTTACGGTGTCTCCCTCTTCCACGACGCCGTCCTCTACGTTCTCCAGCTCTCCGGAAAGACGGATGCTGCTTTCAATCTCCTGCTGCACCTCTTCCTCGCTCACGGTTAAATCCACCGTCACGGTAAGCCCGGTGTATTCACCCAGGGTAACATAGTCCAAAGCGTTGTAATCTGGACGCTCCGGCACGGCTTCCGTCTCGGATGCCTCCCCGGTCTCCCCGGTTCCCCCGGTTTCTCCGGTTTCTTCTGTCGTTTCTTCCGCCGTCTCCTGGGAAGTCTCCTCCTGGGCGTCCGTCTCCTGCGCCGTCTCCTCCTCAGCCAGGACGGCCGCGCCGGGAGCCAGGGCGGAAGCGGTCAGGCAGAACGCGGCGGCCAGGGCTGTCATAAAGTTCTTCTTTCTCATAAATGGTATTCTCCTTATTCTCTCTTATTCCGCCTTGCGACGGCGCCGGATCTCCGGCATTCTTAAAGAGTATAGCATATTTCCGAAACTCTCACACAAACAAAAGTAAATTTTAATAAAAAATTCTCTATTGGAAAAGCTCCAGCCTTCCTGCCATGGAAAGACTTTCCTTCAGATCCCTGCGGTAATCCGGATCCTCCGGGTTCAGGCTGTTTACCATACAGCCGAAGCTGTCCTCGTGTCCGGTGCTGTGAACGTACTTCCCTTCTCCCAGATACAGCGCCACATGGCCTGGGAAAAACAGAAGGTCCCCTGTTTTCAGGGATTTTGCCGGGATCTGCCGAATGGGGTACGCCTCCTGAATCGAAGCGTCCCGGTAAATCAGGATTCCGTTCAGGAAGTAGCTCATAAAAGCAAGGCCGGAGCAGTCGATGCCCTGGGCAGACTTCCCGCCCCAGCGGTACTGGGTTCCCAGATAGGACAGGGCCGTTTCCGCTGTTTTTCTGCGAAAGCTTTCCTCCTCTTCCCCGGCAGGGAGGCTCTGCGAATGGAACTGCCACCCCGGCTCATAGAGGTACCGGTCCGAATCCAGCCGTTTCTTTATGGCTTTTTCCGGCACATACCCTTCCGTTCCGTCCGCCAGGCGGACCCTTCGGTACCCTTCCTTCCTCTCTTCCAGAGGGGTGAGGAAGCTTCCGCGGGTGAGGGAGGCGAGCACCCGTCCCTGCACCTTTGGAATCTCCATCACGTCCGCCATCCGTTCCCGGACCACCGATACCGTCCCTTCCTGATCCCGCCTGCGAAGCGCCTCCGGCGGGCATTCCAAAAGCTGTTCCGCTCTCACATATCCCTCATATCCGTAGTGGGACGCGATCCGGCAGATTCCGTCCTTCTCTTCCAGAACCTTCACCGCCCATCCCAGAAAAATCTCATCCGCCACCTTGTAGTATGCCCCGCTGCCGTCCGCGAACTGCGGCTCCTCATACAAAAAGGCTCTTGGAACCTTTACGATTGCTGTCTTCACGTCTCTTCTCCTCTCCTCTAATACTCCGGCCGCTGCTTTTGGCTCTCGAAAATGATCCTGGAAATCCTTCCGATCAGCTTCTGAGCCTCCCGGCTCTTTTCTTCCGTCCCCTCAAACTCCGACACAAAAACTCCCAGGAAATAGAACGTCTCCCCCGCTTCCAGAAACCCGGCGTCATGCTCAATCCCATCCAGGCCCCCTGTCTTGTGAGCCGCCTTCACATCCTCGTAGAGATAGCGGCACAAAGCTTCCGGATCCCGGTTCCTTTTCAGGATGGACAGGGCCAGGGCGGCGTAGAAGTCCTCCTTCTCCCGGCTTTTCAGCAGCTCCATGCAGCGGCAGAAATCCGCCGGGGAGATAAAATTGTTCTTCCCCTCTTTCACCGCCTGAAAATCCAGCATCTTTCGCTCCAGTCTGGTGTGCCGCAGTCCCAGTTTCTGAAAATAGGAATTCAGCCGCTCCATGCCCAGATAAGAAATCAGCACGTTGGTGGCCGTGTTGTCGCTGTTTACAATCATCCACACCGCAAGCTCATACAGGGAAGCCATCCGCTCCCCGTATTCAAACACCCTGGAATCCGGAAGAATCTCCTCCCCCTTCACCAGAATCTTCTCCTGAAGGCTCCCCTTCTCTTCCCGGACCTTTGAAAACAGCGCCATCATAATCGGTACCTTAATGGTGCTGGCGGAGATCACGGGTTCGTCGCCCAGAAGATCCAGGACGGTTTCCGGCTGTCCCTTTGGATACTCCCGATACAAAACAGCCGTTTTCCCCGGAAACTCCCGGATTTCACTTTTTACTTTCTGTATAAATTCTCTGTTTTCCATCTCTGTCTCCCTTTTCGCGGAAAAATGCAGGGGAGACTTTCGCCTCCCCTGCCTTAATTCAAAAAATGATTCTTAGAAGAATTACAGCGCGTGAACGTATCCGAAATAGAAGTTGCCGCAGTAGTAAACCAGTCCGTCATAGTTGAAGTCGTCGAACAGATACGTATTCTGAGAGTGGAGCAGCGGAATCACCGGAACGTCCTCTGCCAGAATCGCCTCGCACTGACGGTAAGCTTCCCACTGAGCTTCCTGATCCGCGGAAGAAATCGCGGTATTGTACGCTTCGTCGTAAGCTTCGCTGGAATAGCCGGCGTCGTTGTTGGAGCCTGTGGTCATGGTGTTGAGCATGTTGGAGATATCCGGATAATCCATGTACCATCCGAAGTATGACATATCATAATCCTTGGACTGTCTCTGAGCAAAGAAGCTCTCCACCGTCTCTACGGTGATGGAATTGATGCCCAGAACCGCGCTCCAGTCGCCCAGAACGGCTTCCGCCATCTCCCTGCGGTCGTCGGTGTTTACAATGTAGGTGAGGGTCGGGAATCCTTCGCCGTCCGGATATCCGGCCTCTGCCAGGAGGGCCTTCGCCTCTTCACAGTTTGCTTCGTAATCGGAAAGATCGTACCAGGGCGTTACGGTATCGATGAAATCTTCACCCGCCTCGTTGGTCAGGCCGTCCGGCGTATAGGTAGCGGCCGCTTCGTCTTCCATGTTGCGGATGGAAACAAGACGGTCACGGTCGATGGCCAGGGACAGAGCTTTTCTTACATTCACGTCCTTGAGCACTTCCGGTCCGCTCTCGCTGACATTTAACATGATGCAGTAGTTGTTGTAGCCGGGCGCGAAGTGAAGGCCGTTGTCTGTAAGCATGCCTGCCTCCTGCTCCGGATAAGAGTCGGAGTAAATAATGTCGCCGCTCTGGAAGGAAGCCATCATGGTGGAAGTATCGGTCATCAGCTCCCAGGTGATCTCCCCTGCGGTGATCTCAGCCGCGTTGTAGTAGTCCGCTCTCTTGGTCATAACCAGGGACTGCTGGTGGGTCCAGTCCGTCACCGTATAGGCTCCGTTGTAAACCGCCAGATCCGGATCGGTCGCGTAGGAATCGCCGTATTCCTCTACGTAATCCTGGCGAACCGGATACGTGGAGGGGAATGCCAGCACGCTGGGAAGATAGGAGCAGGCGTAGTTCAGCGTCACAACCAGCGTCTTCTCATCGGCAGCTTCCGCTCCGGCTACCATGTCCAGAATGGAGCTGTAGTCCGCGGAGCAGTCCTTCAGGTACTGCCAGCCGTAAACGAAATCCTCTGCCGTTACCGGCTCTCCGTCCGACCAGGTAATGTCGTCCCTAAGGGTAAAGGTATAGGTCAGCTCATCCTCGCTGATCTCCACGTTTTCCGCCTGGCCCAGAACCACGTTGCCTTCCGCGTCCAGCTTGTACAGACCCTCATACAGGTGTCTGCAGGCGGAAAGTCCGCACAGAGTGGCGGAACGCCCGGTATCGATCACCATAGCGTCCTCGCTGCCGCCGCATACCGCGAAGCTCACTTCTTCCCCCTCCGCAGCCGTTCCGGTAACGGAGCACATGCCCAGGGCCATGGTCACGCCAAGAACGAGACTTAACAATTTCTTTTTCATAGTATTACCTCCCTTGAGTTTTTTATATAAACCATTCAAAATGGCTTACAGACGGTTACCTCTGTTTCATTTTCGGATCCAGGGCGTCTCTCAGACCGTCTCCGAAAAGGTTGAAGGCAAGGATAATCAAGCTGATAATCATCGCCGGGAAAATCATTCGATAGGGACTGGAGCTGATGCTCTCCAGGGCGTCCGAAGTAAGGGAGCCAAGGCTGGCCATGGGCGCCGATACGCCGATTCCCAGGAAGCTAAGAAACGCCTCAGTAAAGATCGCCGACGGGATCTGCAGCATCACCGTGGCAATGAGCTGGCCGATGCAGTTGGGAAGAAGGTGATCCTTGATCAGCTTTCTTCTGCTGGCGCCCAGGGCTCTGGCCGCCGTCACATATTCCATCTCCTTGAGCTGAAGGACCTGCCCCCGGACAATTCTGGCCATTCCTACCCAGTACAGGCACCCGTACACGATAAAAATCGCCAGCAGGCCGGAACCGATCTTCTGCAGCGGCCGGAAGAACTCCACATTGGTCACCAGATAGTTCAAAGGCTCATCCAGCACCAGCTTAAACACCACAATCAGAAGAATCTCCGGCACGGAGTAAACGATGTCCACCAGACGCATCATGGCGATATCCACCTTTCCGCCCACCAGGCCGGAAATCGCCCCGTAAATGGAGCCGATCACCAGTACGATCAGAGCGGAAATGATGCCCACGGCAAGGGAGATTCTGGTTCCCACCATACAGCGGACCAGAAGGTCTCTTCCCAGACGGTCCGTACCGAAGGGATGCTTCAGGCACGGCGTCATATTCTCGTCGCCCCGGATCTGCTGGTCATAGGAGTAAGGAGATACCTCCGGTCCCACCACCGCGAAAATCACAATGAGCAGGATCACCACCAGCGCCGCCATGGCGATTTTATTCTCTTTCAGACGGATCCAGCTGGCTTTCCAGAACCCGATCTCTTCCAGGTTCTCCTTCTCATCCTTGAAGTATCCCTTGGCAAGGGGCTCAAAGTCAGAAGGACTCGTCTTAATCTGCATACTTAAAATCTGTTTTTCCATTCCGCATTCCTGCTTTCTCTGTTCTATTGGGTTAATCCAGCTTGATTCTGGGATCCACCACCTGATAAAGGATGTCGCACACCAGATTCATGAAAATGATCAGGGCCGCGTAAAAAATGGTCGTTCCCATAATCAGCGTATAATCTCTGGAATTGATGGCGCTGACGAAATACCGCCCCAGCCCCGGAACATTAAATACGCTCTCCGCCACGAAACCGCCGGTTAAGATGGATGCGGTAAGAGGCCCCAGATACGTGATGATGGGAATCAGGGAATTCTTCAGAGCGTGTACGAAGATTACCACCCGTTCGCTCATTCCCTTGGCCCGCTCCGTCCTCAGATAGTCCTGGTTCAGCACCTCCAGGATGCTGGCCCTGGTAAGCCGGATCAGATAGCAGGTGGGATACAAAGACAGCGTGATGATGGGCATCACGGTACCCCCCGGCCGGTTGTAGGAGGTAGGCAGCACTCTAAGCTGCACCGCCAGAAGCAGCATCAGGACCGCCGCGATCACATAGCCGGGAACGGAGATCCCCACCGCGGAAATCACGCGGATGCAGGCGTCCGGCACCTTATTTTTCCAGAGTCCGGCGATGCATCCTAAGGGTACTCCGATCAGGATCGCCAGGATCAGCGCCCGGATACCCAGGGACATGGACACGGCAAAGGATTCCGTGACAATGGTGGAAATCGCCCGGCCCTTCTGGAGCACGTAGCTGTTTCCCATATCTCCGTGAAGCAGGCCGTTCAGGTATTTTCCATACTGTATGTAAATGGGCTGGTCCAGTCCGTATTTGGCCCGCAGAGCCGCCTGCGCCTCCGGATTCGCCTTCTCAGACATGAAGGGGTCGCCGGGGATCAGGTTCATAAGGAAAAATGTAATGGTAACAATGACAAAGAGGCTGAACACAGCCAGAAGCACTCTTTTGATAATCTTTTGAAATAATTCCATAAAGCTTCTCCCTTCTTACTGTTTCTGAACCTGCGAGCAGGCCACCCAATGCCCCGGTGAAATTTCCTGAAGTTCCGGGAACCGATCCTTGCAGGCGTCGCAGGCCTGTTCGCATCTGGTGCGGAAGGGGCATCCTGAGGGAGGATTGATGGGAGAAGGCACTTCTCCCTCCAGCTTGATTCTTTTTCTCTTTTCGGATTCGTCCGGATCCGCGATGGGTACCGCGGACAGAAGCATCTGGGTATAGGGATGAAGGGGATTCCGGTACAGCTCCTCGCTGTCCGCCAGCTCCACCAGATGTCCCAGGTACAGAACACCGATCCGGTCGCTGATGTGCTTCACCACCGCCAGGTCGTGGGCGATGAAGAGGTACGTCAGCCCCCGCTCCTTCTGCAGGCGTTCCAGCATATTGATCACCTGGGCCTGAATCGACACGTCCAGGGCGGAAACCGGCTCGTCGCAGACGATAAACTCCGGGGAAACGGCCAGGGCTCTGGCAATGCCGATCCTCTGTCTCTGCCCGCCGGAAAATTCGTGGGGATACCGGTTGTAAAACTTATCGCTGAGGCCTACCAGCTCCATAAGCCGGAGAATCTTCTGCTTTCTCTCTGCCTTATCCTGATAAAGCTGATGGATATCCAGCGCTTCTCCGATGATATCGGCCACCGTCTTTCTGGGGTCCAGGGAAGCGTAAGGATCCTGGAAAACGATCTGCATCTTCTTCCGGTATTCCTTCATATCCGCCTGGTTGATGACCTTTCCTTCAAAGAGGATCTCCCCGTCCGTGGGCTCCAGAAGCCGGAGAATCGTTCTCCCCAGGGTCGTCTTCCCGCAGCCGCTCTCTCCCACCAGCCCCAGGGTCTCCCCCCGCCGGATATAGAAGCTTACGTCGTCCACCGCTTTTACATTCACTTTTTTGAAAAGGCCGCTCTTTACCTGATAATACTTCTTCAGATGCCGGACCTCCAAAAGGATCTCTTTTTCCATGTTCACTCACCCGATTCCATCCTTTCTCGATAATACTTCCAGCAGGAAACCTCATGCCCTTCTTCCACCGTAAGCTTCGGCGGCTTCTGTCTGGCGCAGATATTCATGGCGTATCCGCACCGGTGGGAAAACGGACACTCGGATCCCAGAAGCTGCATATCCGGCGGATTTCCCTCAATGGGAACCAGCTTCTCCTGCCGGGACTGCTCGATCTTGGGCACAGAGTTCAGAAGCCCCTCTGTATAAGGATGCCGGCTGTCATAAAAAATCTGCCGCTTTTTGCCGGATTCAATGATCTCCCCGGCGTACATTACAATAATCTTGTCACAGATATCGGAAACAACCCCCAGATCATGGGTAATGAAAATAATCGCCATATGAAGCTCGTCTTTCAGCCGCTTCAGAAGTTCAATAATCTGCGCCTGAATCGTTACGTCCAGAGCTGTGGTGGGCTCGTCCGCGATCAGGAGCTTGGGACCCAGGCTCAGCGCCATGGCGATCATGGCTCTCTGCCTCATGCCGCCGGAAAATTCATGGGGATACTGCTTCATTCTCTTCTCCGGCTGATTGATCCCCACCAGGTCCAGGAGCTTTATGATGCGCTCCTCTCTCTGTTTTTTGTTCAGATTCGTATGTTTTTTGAGGGATTCCTCAATCTGGTGTCCCACGGTAAACAAAGGATCCAGGGACGTCATGGGGTCCTGGAAGATCATGCTGATCTTATTTCCTCGGATATCCGCGATCTGCTTCGCGTTCATGGGCAGCAGATCCTTTCCCTCAAAGAGAATCTGCCCTCCCTGTATCTTTCCGTTTTCCGGAAGGAGCTTTAAAATGCAGTGGGAGGAAACGGATTTGCCGCTTCCGGATTCTCCCACAATTCCCAGCACCTCGCCCTCATCCAGATAGTAGCTGATTCCCTGAATGGCGGGAACCTCTGTTTTCTTACTGGCAAAGGATACCTTTAAATCCCTGACCTCTAATAAATGTGTCTTTTCCATATACGCAACGCCTGCCTTCTACCGGAAAGACACCGGCACCTTTGAAATTCCGATACCGGCCTCCTTCGGCATTATTATTTTTGCCCCTGCATACAGAGGCCCGCCTTCATAGGGATCCTCCCTGCACAGAGAAGGTCCGTCCAGATCAACGGCTGTGATGACGCTCTTCGCCGCCGCCAGATGAGCCGCGGCGCTCACCGCGATCTTACTCTCCAGCATACAGCCGATCATACATTCTATTCCGTAAATCTCCGCGATATTCACAATCTTCAGAGCTTCGTGGATGCCTCCGGTCTTCATGAGCTTGATATTGATCATGTCCGCCGCCTGCTCCTGGATCACCCGGATGGCCTGTCTGGGGGAAAACACGGATTCATCCGCCAGAATCCTGGTGTTCACATGGCTGGTGACGAACTTCATCCCCTCCAGATCCTGAGCGGGAACCGGCTGCTCCACCAGATCGATGTCCAGATCCAGATCTTCCATCTTTTGGATCATACGCACCGACTCCTTGGCGGTCCACCCCTGGTTGGCGTCCACCCGGATTACCTTGTCCGGTCCTACCGCCTGCCGGATCTCCCGGATCCGCTCCACATCCTGGTATCCTTCTTTGCCCACTTTGATCTTGAGGATGGAAAACCCTTCCTCCACAGCCCGCAGGCTGTCCTCCACCATCTGGGGGATGGGATTCACGCTGATGGTAAGGTCTGTCTCCAGCTCTGTCCTGGCTCCTCCCAGAATCCTGTACAGAGGCCGCCCCAGGCTCTTGGCATACAGATCGTAGACCGCCATATCCACCGCCGCCTTGGCGGAGGTATTGCCCTTGACGCAGCCGTGAAGGCGCTTCATGATGCCGTCCAGATCCTCAATCTCCATCCCCTCCAGGGACGGGGCGATAAAATTCCGGACCGCTCCCTCAATGGACTCCAGGATATCCCCGGTGATCACCGCCGTGGGCGGCGCTTCCCCGAACCCCTCTTCGCCCGTATCCGTCTCAACGCGGACGATCACGTCCTCCACCGCTTCCACCGTCCTGAGGGCGGTCTTGAACGGCGTCTTCAGGGGAATCTGGATTCTTCCGGTCTGAATGCTCTTAATTCTCATCTGTATTACCTGTGCTTTCTCTTCCTGGACCGGCCAGGCTGCCGCCTCCGGTACCTATACAGATAAAGGAATGCAAAATAAGTCGGATCTTTGCACTCCTTTATGCCTGCAGAAAGTATTCTCTTTAACTTTTTAATACAATAAAGTATTGCACAAAAGCGGTTTGATGTCAAGAACAAGATGAAATTTATAAAAGAATTGGGAAAAACATCGGACTCTGTGTTATAATCCTGCCAAAGAAGATTCTGACAGAAAGGAAACGATACAGATGAAACGAATTCAGGCGCCCTATCTCAGCCAGGCGGGCCGGTATCCCACCGGGTGCGAAAGCATCTCCGCCGTCATGCTTTTAAATTATCTCGGCATTCCCATCACCGCAGAGGAATTCATCGATACCTGCCTGGACCGGCAGGACTTTCAGCGCAGGGACGGCGTCCTTTTCGGCCCGGACCCCAGAAAGTACTTCTGCGGCAGTCCCTACGATCCCGACGGCTTCGGCTGCTACGCCCCCGTAATGGTCCGCGCCCTGGAAAAGGCGGCAGGGGGCGCTTACCGCGCCATAGACGAAACGGGTACCCCCGTGGAGGTGCTGCTGGAAAAATATATCGACCGGGATCTGCCCGTCCTCTTCTGGGCCTGCATCGAAATGCGCCCTCCCATCCTGGGACCCTCCTGGAAGCTTCTGGACACCGGGGAAACCTTTACCTGGATCTCCAACGAGCACTGCATGCTTCTGGTGGGCTACGACGAGGAAAACTACTACTTCAACGATCCCTATGAGGGCCGGGGCGTTGTGGGATATCCCAAAGCGCTGACCGAGGACCGGCACCGCGCCCAGTATCAGATGGCGGTAGGCATGGAACGAAGATAATTTCTCTCTGATTTTGTTTTTCGTGAATTTTATATATATTTTGTGAATTTTTACATTGCGTATTTAACCTTTTTATGGTATGATTTTTTTAAAGACAGCAGAGACTTACAGGAACTGCCGCTTTTCGATTTCTTTCCGGGAGTTCCTCCCGGCTCTTTTCCTTATCCATGTCCCATTCGGACGAAGACCCATGAAAAGAATTCGGGATACTGATCAACGCAAAAAAGAAACTGCTGTCTGGCCGGATGCCAGGAAGTTCTCTTCTTCGCACCCGGAGATTCCTTCTAAGACAGCAGCTTTCTGTATGACAGATAGGGGGCTGCATGCAGAAACGCACACAGAACAGGACAGAACAGCTTCTCCCTGAAAGAACCGGTCCGACACACAGCGAGGACCTGGCGTGGAAGGCTGCATCCGCATACTTTGGAGATGAACTGATTCAATGGCTTGGGATTCCGGAAAAGGCAGTACGGAGCGTACCTACAGAGATGGTTCATTTGGAGCTCCGCCATTTTTATGAAGATTTTCTTTACGAAATGGAAAACGGTCTTTTTTATCATTTTGAATTTGAAAGCGACGCGATTACCGAAGCAGATCTGAGACGATTCCGGGAATACGACGCATCCGTGTCCAGAGCCTATGACATCCCTGTGATCACCTACGTGATCTGCTCCTCCAGGGTCCGGAGCTTACGGGACACCCTGACAGAAGGGATCCATACCTATCGGGTAAGAGTCATACGCCTGAAGGGGGAAGATGCGGATCAGATACTGGAAAATCTTTCGAATAGACTCAATGGAGAGATCCGGCCTGCGGAACTGATTCCGCTTCTGTTTTCTCCCCTTCTGGGCGGCGAATCAGATTTGCCGCATCGGGTTCTTCAAAGTATCCGGATCCTGAGAAAGGCTGAGCCTTCTCTTCCTGCTCCGGATATACAGCGAATGGAAGCTATCCTTTCTGTTTTAGCAGGAAAGTTTTTAAAAGAAGAAGACCTTTCACTCATTAAGGAGGAGATTGCCATGACAAAACTGGGACAAATGATTTGGGACGACGCTCTGCGTGTGGGAAAGGAACAGGGAGAGCGCATCGGCAGGGAGCAGGGAGAACGCATCGGCAGGGAACAGGGACAGGAGCGGTACAGCCGCCTTATCCTCCTGCTGGATCACGACCGGAAGGGCGACCTGATTGTTAAGGCGGCTTCGGATCCTGCTCTCAGGGAAGCTCTTTACAAAAAGTATAAGATATGAATATTAGAATGGTTTGCCTCTCACGGCGTAGCAGCTGCTTTCCAGCGCTGCCGATCGAGTAGGGGAGATTTTCTCTCCCCTCTCACACCACCGTACATGCCGTTCGGCATACGGCGGTTCAACATAACTTCAAGGCGTGACGCTCATTGTAATAGTCAAGGCAACTTATAAGCCCTGCTCTGGTCAGTACGTCTTTTGAGATTGCCCTGACAACGCATGTTTTGGTTGCTATCCAGTAGTAGCGGTCTCCACAATACGCCGTCAGCCTTGCCAGGTCTTTCCCGATTCCCAGCTTCTGCAATCCCCATTGTCGCTTTCTTGGTACTTTCCACTGTTTCCAGATGATAACCCTAAGTCTTGTCCTTAAATGTGCGTCTATCTCTGTCATTACTGTTTTCATGGAACCTAGGGCATAGTAGTTGATCCATCCTCTTGTCACCTGATTGATCTTCTCAATCTTGCCCGTGACTGTTCCCGGCA
>CALWMW010000042.1 GCA_944382085.1 uncultured Lachnospiraceae bacterium
CTGGGGCTTCGCACGTAAATGGCGACGTGGTCTTTTCCGTCCGACTGGCGCAGCAGGGCAAACAGCTGATCCTCCCTGTCCCGGTACGCTTCCATGGTGGAAAACTGCACCCACAGTTCTCTTGGCACCTCGTCGAAGCCCCAGATCCTCTCGCAGATCACCTTGCTGGCCTTATCGTCTTCGCTGCTGACTCTTCCTCTCACAAAGATCTTATTCTCTTCTTTGAGGTAGGATCCGTAGGTCTCATAGTCCTTGGGGAAGACCACCACTTCCACTGTCCCCACCAGATCCTCAAGGGTGAGAAAGGCCATGGTTTTGTTGGTCTTGGTGTATTTGACCGTCTTTCCGGTAATCATACCTCCCACGGTCACCTTGGCCTGATCGGTCACTTTGGCCTGTCCCGTCTCTTCGTCCAGCTGAAAGTCTGTGGTGACGTTGGAAATCCCCCGCTTCCATAAAGCCTCATACTTCTCCAGCGGATGGCCGCTTACGTAGATCCCCAGCACTTCCTTCTCGAAGGCAAGCAGCTGTTCCTTTTCAAATTCGCCTACCGGAGGCAGCTGGATCTCATACTCCTTCTTCTCCTCTTCTCCCAAAAGGTCAAACAGGGACATCTGTCCGGTAACGCTGCTTTTTTTCTCCCTGGCCGTCTGGTCGATCAGGCTAGCGTACACCTGCATCAGCTGTTTTCTGGTGCCGCCCAGGCTGTCCAGGGCGCCCGATTTGATAAAGCTTTCAACCGTTCTTTTGTTTACTTCTTTTCCGGAGAGACGCTGAATAAAATCCCGCAGGCTTCCAAAGGGTCCCCGCTCCCGGCGTTCCGTAAGAATCGCCTCGATCACAGGGCGTCCGATGCTCTTAATGGCGGACAGGCCGTACCGGATCTCGTTTCCCTTTACGGAAAAGTCGCCCTCTCCTTCGTTGATGTCCGGAGGGAGAATGCGGATCCCCATCTGGCGGCAGGTCAGAATATACTCCGCCACTTTGGAGGGGTTGTCGATGACCGAGGTCATCAGAGCCGCCATAAATTCCACCGGATAGTAATATTTCAGGTAGGCCGTCTGGTAGGATACCACCGCGTAGGCCGCAGCGTGAGATTTGTTGAAGGCGTATTTCGCGAAGTCGATCATTTCGTCATAGATCTTATTCGCCACGTCCTCGCTGATTCCGTTGGCAATGCAGCCGGGCACGCCTTCCTTCTCGTTCCCGTATACAAAATTCTGCCGCTCCTTTTCCATGACGGACGCCTTTTTCTTGGACATGGCCCTCCGCACCAGGTCGCTTCGTCCAAGGGTATAGCCGCCCAGGGAGCGGACGATCTGCATTACCTGCTCCTGGTATACGATACAGCCGTAGGTAGGCTCCAGGATCTCTTCCAGCTGCGGGCAGTCGTAGGTAATCGTTTCCGGATGGTTCTTTCCCCGGATATACTGGGGAATAAAGTCCATGGGGCCCGGCCGGTACAGGGAAATCCCAGCGATAATGTCCTCCAGGCTCTGGGGCTTTAATTCCTTCATAAAGCTCTTCATCCCGGCGCTCTCCAGCTGGAACACCCCTTCCGTCTTTCCCGTGCCGATGGATTCCAGCACTTTTCTGTCATTGTAATCGATCTGGGAGAGGGAAATCCGGATACCGTTGCTCTTCTCTGCCAGCCGCACCGCGTTCTGGATCACCGTCAGCGTCCTAAGGCCCAGGAAATCCATCTTCAGAAGACCCAGTTCTTCCAGCGTCGTCATGGTGAACTGGGTTGTGATGGTGCCGTCCGCGGCTCTGGAAAGGGGTACGTATTCGTCCACCGCCTTCTGGCTGATGACGACGCCCGCCGCGTGCATGGAGGTGTGCCTGGGCAGGCCCTCCAGCCTCCTGGACATCTCGATGAGCTTATGCACCTTTTCATCATTCTCGTACATGGTCCGCAGCTCCCGGCTCATCTCCAGGGCGCGGTCGATGGTAATATTCAGCTCGGAAGGCACCATCTTGGCAATGGTATCGCAGAGGGCGTAGGGAAGGTCCATCACTCTCCCCACGTCCCGGATCACGCCTCTGGCCGCCATGGTACCGAAGGTTACGATCTGGACCACCCGGTCTTTTCCGTATTTTCGCACTACATAATCAATGACCTCCCGCCTTCTCTCAAAGCAGAAGTCGATGTCAATATCCGGCATGGATACCCGTTCCGGATTCAGGAACCGTTCAAAAAGCAGATTGTACCGGATGGGATCCAGCTGGGTAATGCCAAGGGTATAGGAGACCAGGCTCCCGGCCGCGGAACCACGTCCCGGACCCACCATGATCTCGTGCTCTCTGGCATATCGGATAAAGTCCCAGACAATCAGGAAATAATCTACGTATCCCATCTGTCGGATGACCGAGAGCTCGTACTCCAGCCGGCTTTTCAGTTCTTCCGTCACCTGGGGATAGACCCGTTCCAGCCCTTCAAAGCACAGTTTGTTCAGATACTCCCAGGAAGTGTAGGGCGCGGGCACGTCGAATTTTGGAAGCTTCGTAACGCCGAACTCAATCTCCACCTGACAGCGGTTCGCGATCTTCCAGGTATTCTCCAGGGCCTGGGGAGCATAGGGAAACAGCTGTTCCATCTCTTCCGGAGATTTCACATAATACTGGCCTCCCTCATAGCGCATCCGGTCTTCATCCATCAGCTTCTTTCCGGTCTGGATGCACAGCAGAATGTCGTGAGGTTCCACATCCTGCGCGTACGTATAATGCACGTCGTTGGTGGCTACCAGACCGATGTCCAGCTCTCTGCTCAGACGCATGAGCTGCTGGTTCACCTGCTTCTGTTCCGGAAGGCCATGATCCTGCAGCTCCAGGAAATAGTTGTCTTTCCCAAAAATCTTCTCATAGCGCAGCGCCGCCTCCCTGGCTTCCTCATACAGCCCCCGCGCCAGGAACCTCTGCACTTCGCCGGCCAGACAGGCGCTCAGGGCGATGATTCCTTCGCTGTACTGCTCCAGAAGTTCCATGTCCACTCTGGGCCGGTAGTAGAAGCCTTCTACAAACCCCCTGGACACCAGCTTCATGAGATTGGCGTAGCCCTGATTGTTCTCCGCCAGAAGCACCAGGTGGTAGTACCGGTCCTCGCCCCCGCCGATCTCGCGGTCAAAGCGGGAGCCAGGAGCCACATACACCTCGCAGCCCAAAATCGGGCGGATCCCGGCGGCTCTTGCTTCCTTATAAAAATCGATCACGCCGTACATCACTCCATGGTCTGTGATCGCCGCGCTGTCCATCCCAAGTTCCTTCACCCTGGCCACATACTCTTTTATTTTATTTGCCCCGTCCAGCAGGCTGTACGCCGTGTGGACGTGCAGATGTGTAAAATGAACCATGTTTTCTTCGCACCTCAAAAGTAAAGTGGTTTTATTATACCACACCGCCTCGCGTTAAGGGAATCCTTTTCTCCAAACGCAAGAAAACCGGGAGTCC
>CALWMW010000043.1 GCA_944382085.1 uncultured Lachnospiraceae bacterium
TCCATGAGCTTCAGTACATCCCGCCGGCGCTGTCCCCTGCGGACATCCGGGACGTCAGCGGCCAGGAATGGCTGAGCTTTCTGGGGGAGATCCTTGCCTACTGCGAGTACGATGTGATTATCCTGGACCTCTCTGGACAGGTGGACGAGCTGTTTCAGATTCTGGGCGTCTGCCACCGGATCTATATGCCGGTTCAGGAGGATGTGATCTCCCAGGCCAAGGCGGCCCAGTTTTACAAGCTGGCAGGGATGATGGAACAGGAGGGACTGGAGGAGAAAATCATAAAGCTGCAGCTGCCCTGTCAGACCATATCCAAAGAGAAGGGGGATCTTACCCAGCAGTTGGTGTGGGGAGAGATGGGAGGTTTTGTGCGCAAGCTTTTATGGGAGGAGGAACGGGACGGTGAATACCAGTAAATTCGCGCTTCTTCGGGAAAAGCTCATGGAGGAGCTGGAGGAATACCGGGAGATTCAGGACGAAGAGATCTACCGGAAGATTGACCGCCTGATTCTGGAGACCGGGCTGGAGGTCTACATCCGTCTTTCTGAGAGAAACGAGCTGCGAAAGGAACTGTTCAACTCCGTGCGCAGGCTGGATATCCTGCAGGAGCTGGTGGAGGACGATTCCGTAACGGAGATTATGGTAAACGGCACCGAAGGGATTTTTATTGAACGGAAGGGCAGAATCTCAAAATGGGGAAAATCCTTTTCCTCCAGGGAAAAACTGGAGGATCTGGTGCAGCAGATCGTGTCCAGATGCAACCGTGTGGTGAACGAGGCGGCTCCCATTGTGGACGCCCGCCTGGAAAACGGCGCCAGGGTGAACATCGTCCTGCCGCCCATCGCCCTAAACGGCCCGGTGATTACCATCCGGCGCTTTCCGGACCGGCCGGTAAAGATGGAACAGCTGGTGCGGTGGAAGGCCGTTTCCAAAGAGGCGGTGGATTTTCTGGAGAAACTGGTGTGCTCCGGCTACAATATTTTCATATCCGGAGGTACCGGCGCGGGGAAGACGACGTTTCTGAACGCGCTTTCCGATTTTATTCCCAGGGATGAGCGGGTGATTACCATTGAGGACAGCGCGGAGCTTCAGCTTCAGGGCGTGAAGAACCTGGTGCGCATGGAAGCCAGGAACGCCAACGCCCAGGGAGAGCTGGCGGTGACCATCCGGGACCTCATCAAGACGAGTTTGCGGATGCGCCCTGACCGGATTCTCATAGGGGAAGTCCGGGGAAGCGAGGCCATCGACCTTCTCCAAGCGCTGAATACCGGCCATGACGGCTCCATCAGTACCGGCCACGCCAACAGCCCGGCGGATATGCTTTCCCGGCTGGAGACCATGGTGCTTATGGGGATGGAGATTCCCCTTGGGGCGGTGCGGCGGCAGATCGCCTCCGGCATCGATATTCTGGTGCATCTGGGCAGGCTGCGGGATAAAAGCCGGAAGGTGCTGGAGATTCTGGAGATTACCGGCTACGACGCTTCCTCCGGAGAAATCCGGACGAAGCGCCTGTTTCAGTTTCAGGAACAGGGGGTGGACGATTGGGGAAACATTCAGGGAAGCCTGGTAAAGACGGGAGAGCTTGCCGATACCGGAAAGCTTTCAAGGGCCGGGTACGGCCGGTAAAGGACGGCCGCCGGAGGGATTATACGAGATACCGCTTTTCCGGAAAAGAGCTTGCGGAGGGGATCCTTGCGTACCTTTTTCTGGACGGCGCGATAAGCGTCCTGTTTTTCTCTTCCTTTTACGCCTTTCTGGTGCTTCTTCCGGGATGCGTTCTCTTTTTGCGGGACAGGAAAAAGAGCGTCCTGAAAGCGGAGAGAAGGGAAATGAGCCGGCAGTTTCTGGACGGAATCCAGATGACGGCGGCTTCTCTTCAGGCGGGGTATTCCATTGAGAACGCGGTAAAGGAAGCGGAGAAGGAACTTGGGAAGGTCTACCGGGAGGACAGCTTTATTCGGCGGGAATTTCAGATCCTGGCCGGGCAGACAGATATGGGACGCAGCATGGAGGAGCTTTTCTGGGATCTGGGAAACCGCAGCGGCGTGGAGGATATCCAGAGCTTCGGAGAAGTGTTCGCTACGGCCAGGCGCACGGGGGGAGATCTTTTGGGAATCATAAAGAATACGTGCTCCTGCATCCGGCAGAAGCAGGAAACCCTGCTGGAGATTGAGACCTGCCTGGCGGGAAAGGTGATGGAGCAGAACATTATGAGCGCGGTGCCCCTGCTGATCCTGGGGTATATCCGCCTTACCTCTCCGGAATTTCTGGAAGGGATGTATGGAAACGCCGCGGGGACGGCTGTGATGACCGTCTGCCTTTTGGCTTACGCGGCGGCGTATCTCTGGGGAAGGAGTATTGTAGAGATCGAGGTGTAGAGGAGGGGCAGCGTGAAGAATCCTTTTTACAAAGCGGGGGCCTGGGCGTCCGCTTGGATGGAAAAAAGACAGAGGGGGAAAAAAGAAAATTCGGTGACAAGAGAGCTTGCCGCGCTTTCGACAGGCAGAAGGGCGGGAATAAGAGAATTTTACGCGAAGAAATTCGCGGCCTGTATGGCGGTGCTGTTTGCGGGAGGAGTTCTCGCCCTTCTGTGCGTTCTGTTCCAGAGGCCGGAAGGACGCAAGGTACAGGATCAGATGCTTGTCCGGCCGGAATACGGCCAGGGAGACCGGACGGAGACGCTGACGGTGGAGGCGGACGGGGAAGCGCTGGGCCCTCTAGAGATCACCGTTCAGGACAGGAAGTATACGGAGGAAGAGAAGAAAAAACTTTTGGACGAGGCGCTGGAGGAGCTGGAGGAGATCCTGCCGGGGGAGAACCCGTCCCTGGACGAGGTAAGAACCAGGCTCGTTTTTTCGGACACTCTGGCCGGGGGCGCCGTGCAGGCTTCCTGGTCCGTTTTTCCCATGGGGATTCTGGACGAGGAGGGATATCCGGAGGAGATTACGAAGGAAGAAGGGGAGGTGGCCAAGATCCAGGCCGCGCTTACCTGCGAAGACAGAGAACTTCTCTATACCGTTTACGCCAGGGTGCTTCCGCCGCTCCTTTCCGAAGAGGAGAATCTGGTCAGAAGCATACAGGAAGAGGCTTCCAGGGCTGACGAAGCGGCGAGCCATGAGGAAGCGCTTTCCCTTCCCCAGGAGGCGGAAGGGAAAAGATTGGTATGGTACCGGCAGCAGGAGCATCCGGCTGTCCTCGTGCTTTTCTTCACCATCCTGGCGGCAGTGTGCGTTTCCGCCCGGATGGATCAGCAGATTCATAAGAAGGCGGAAGCCAGAAGAAACCAGCTTCTTCTGGACTATCCGGATCTTATGTGGAAGCTGGCGATGCTTTTGGGAGCCGGCCTTACGATGAAGGGCGCTTTTCACCGGATCGTAGAGGAGTACCGGCGCAATTTCGCAAAGAACAGACGCCTTCGCTACGTATATGAGGAAATGGACCTGGCTTGCCATGAGATGCGAAGCGGGATTGCGGAAGCGGAGGCATACGACCGGTTCGGAAAGCGGTGCCAGCTGCCGGAGTATATCCGGCTGGGTTCCCTGCTCTCCCAGAATCTGAAGAAGGGATCCAAAGGACTGACGCAGCTTTTGGAACGGGAAGCCTCCGAAGCCATGACGCAGAGAAAAAGCCAGGCCAGAAAAATGGGGGAGCGGGCGGGAACCCGGCTTCTCTTCCCTATGATGCTGATGCTTGCCATTGTTCTGGCGATTCTGATGATTCCGGCATTCCTGTCCTTTTAACGGAAGATTTTTATTCTCCTATGGACATCCGACGCGGCAGAGCTTATATTAGATGAGGAATCCAAAAAAGGAGAAGAAAAAGGACGGGTGAAACCATGGAAAATCAACAGAACGCGGAAGCAAGAGAATATATGGAATATGCGCTGCTCCAGGCGCAGAGACTGCTGGAAATAGACAGCCCTTCCGGATACGGGGAAAAGGTGACGGAGTATCTGTTAGAGGAGCTGGCCCGGATCGGGGTGAAGGCGGAACGGACCCGGAAGGGCGGCGTGCTGGCGGACTTCGGCGGGGAGGACTGCGAAAATGCCCTTTTGCTGGAAGCCCACTGCGACACGCTGGGGGCTATGGTGCATGAGATCAAAGCCGACGGACGGCTGAAGCTCACTCCGGTGGGCGGGATGCGCCCGGAGAACGCCGAGGCGGAGAACTGCAGGATCCTTACCAAAGAGGGAAAGATCTATGAGGGAACCTGCCAGCTGATCAACGCCTCCGTCCATGTGAACGACGACTACACGGTAAAGAGATCCTGGGACAGCGTGGAAGTGGTGATTGACGAACCGGTATCCTCCAGAGAAGAAGTAAAAGCCCTGGGAATTCTGAACGGGGA
>CALWMW010000044.1 GCA_944382085.1 uncultured Lachnospiraceae bacterium
GACTTTTTACAAAGAGGACGGTTATTACCGTCTGCAGCCTGAGAACGACGCCATGGAGCCCATTCTCGTAAAGGAAGTGCAGATTCTCGGAAAAGTCTTTGCCGTAATGCGGTTTTTCCGCTGAAGATTCCATCCTCAAAAAAAAGCTCTGTTCCCTCTCTTATGTCAGAGAAGAAACAGAGCTTTTTTGTTTCCTTTATGAAATATCGTTTTTGATCAGATCCGGGAACCGCTTGGTAAGGCCCTCCAGCAGCGCCTTCGGCATTACCAGATGGAACCCTCCTGGGTTCAGCATGAATCCCTTCGCCTCTTTCGCCAGCATTTTGCCAAGCTGGCCAAAGGGAATCGCCAGAGCCTTGAATTTATTCTCCCGGTTGAATTTCGCGAATTCTGTGGGATCCGTAAAGAGGGGCTGAAGCGCTTCCTCCTGTTTGTTCTTCAGGATCGGCAGGCGGTATTTCCGGTTCTTCAGCTTCTCCAGATCGTTGCCGGGGCCGTCCTGAAGCTCGATGGGAATGATGTACTTCGCCTTTACCAGGTCCGCCGCCAGCTCTTCCTCCAGTTCCTTGAGGTTTTCCTTTTCTTCATTCGGAACCGGTCTCGCCGCTTCCTGCATAAAATACAGCCCGGTCAGCTGCAGCTGAGGATTCAGAACCGGCTGCTTCTCTTTGGGGAGCTTGGAAAAATCCGGTTTCTTAACCAGCTCTTCCAGTTCCAGATATTCCTTCCCGGCTTCCGTCACAAAGACCAGCTCGTTTACGCCGATCTGGAACAGCATGGAAAAGAAACCAAGGAAGTTTTTGTTCTCATACTTGATGCCCTTCAGGAGAATTTTCTTCTGGGTATATTCTTTGGCGAATTCCTGAAGAAGGGTTTCGTTGTCAAAGATCCAGACCTGGTCGTTGTAGGATTCCGGATCGCAGATTACAAAGGGCATATTCGTATACGCGCAATACGCCACAATCATCTCGTTCTTTTTCTGTACGCTTTTTATTAAAAATCTCTTGTCTACTGCCATCTTAGTGCCCCTTTTTAATTCGTTTCCAATTCATCCGCGGAAATATCTCTTCCGTCCCGCCAGATCCGCTCCAAATCATAGAACAGACGGTTCTCAGAGTCAAACACATGGACAATCAGATCGCCGTAGTCAAGGAGAATCCAGTTCGCGGTACGGTACCCCTCCGTCTGCCTGGGATGGTATCCGGCGCGCCCCAGAACCTCTTCTACATTCTCCGCCAGGGCCTGTACCTGGTTCCGGTTCGTTCCGGAAGCGATGAGGAAGTAATCTGCCAGTACCGAGACTTCGTTGATATCAATAATCTTAATGTCCTGCGCCTTTTTATCTTCCAGCGCCTGATAAGCGAGTTTTGCCACTTCTTTTGCTGCTGTATCGGCCATCCTAGGATCCCTCTCTTTCTTCGATTAATATTTTATAATAATTATACGCCTCCACCGTCTGATTATCAAGACAGGATGTTCCCCGCCGCAGATAATCCAGGGTGTCGCTGAGGGTGAGATACACCGCCAGATCGATGTCCCGAAAGGCCAGGCTTCGGATCTGGGGAAGGTTCGCGGCTTTGCTTCTCATGGGCTCAATGTAATCCGCCAGAAAAAGGATCTTCTCCAGAAGGGTCATTCCGGCCTTTCCCGTGGTATGGCAGGCGATTGCGGATAAAATCTCAGGATCCGTCACATGGTATTTTTCCTCTGCCAGATACGCGCCCAGGCTGGAATGCAGAAGGTAAGGCGCCTGTTTCTCCACCTGAGAGATCCTGATGCCGTACTGTCTGCAAAGTTTGAGCTTTTTATGGTTTGGAATGCATTTCGCGCAGTCATGAAGCAGCCCAGCCACCTGGGCTTTTTCAAGATCCGCCCCGTGGCACATAGCCAGGGAGGAGGCCGTATACATCACCCCCATGGTATGCCAGTACCGCTCCACATCTATATACTTTTTCAGTTTTTTTTGCATTTTATAGATGTTGTATTCGCTCATGGAAACTCCTCCTGCCTCTCCTGCTGGTAGACTCCGTGCTCCGCAATATAGCGAAACACCGGATCCGGAACATAATACCGGACGGAACGCCCGCTTCGGATCCATTCTCTGAGCCGACTGGACGCGATATCCACGTCCGTCGTCTGAAGGATGCAAATTCTGGCCTGAAATCTTTGTTCCAGCTCCCGGATCTTTTTCTGCATGCTGTCCCGGTCCATCTGATCCCGGACCGCAACCGCCAGAACGCATCTTCGGCAGATCTCTTCCGGTTCTCTCCAGGTATCAAAGGACATGAGAGAATCCGCGCCGATGATAAAATAATATTCGGTATCCGGATGAAGCCTCTTCAGACGGGCCAGCGTGTCTTTCGTATAGCTGAAGCCTTCCCGTTCCATTTCCTCTCTGTCCAGAGAAAAGTGATCGTTGTCCGAGATGGCAAGCGTCACCATCTCCATGCGCTGACGGTCCGTAGCGCCGCCGGCGCGCTCCTGTTTATGAGGCGGATTGCCGGAAGGGAGAAAAAGCACCCGGTCCAGGCCAAACTGTTGGTAGGCGCACTCCGCCAGCATCAGATGCCCGATGTGGATGGGATCAAAGGTTCCGCCCATAATGCCGACTCTTTTTGGTTCTCTGCTGTGACACATCCGAAAATCCTCTCTGTCAGGGAAGAACAATCTTCTTTTTGTTCTCTTTTCCTTCTTTGTACAAAACGATTTTTTTGCCGATCACCTGAACGACCTGGGAATGCGTCCGCTCTCCGATCATCCTGGCAAGTTCTCCCGGATCGTCCATGCAGTTCTGCAGTACGCTGATCTTAATCAGCTCTCTGGCCTCCAGAGCCTCGCTGATCGCCGCTGTATTCTCCGGGGTGAGGCTGGATTTTCCAATCTGAAAGATGGGCTCCAGCTTCATCGCAAGCCCTTTTAAATAAGCTCTCTGCTTACTGGTCATCTGTCTTCTGCCTTTCTATTTAAAATATTCAAACTGAAGCCCGTAAAGCTTCACGGTATCGCCCTCCTGGATCCCCAGCGCCTCCAGTTCGTCCAGGATCCCGTTGTCCTTCAGGAACTTCTGGAAAAACTGGAACCCTTTCTCAGACTCCAGATTCGTGTAGCCCAACATCTTCTCAATTCTGGGGCCTTCCACCAGATACGTGTTTTCCTCCTCCTCGGATTTGGAAACGGTAAAGGGAAGGGTCTCTCCCGTAAAATGCTCTTCCGGGTTGTATTCCTGTTCAAAGACCAGCGTCTCCTCCGGAAGCTGGCTCAGAAGCTCTTTTACATAGTAGAGAAGCTCCCGTACCCCTTCTCCGCTTACGGCGGAAATCGGGAACACCCGGATCCCTTCCGGTTCAAAGGTCTCCCGCAGCCGCTTCAGGGGATCCTCCCCTTCCGCCACCGCGTCCATCTTATTGGCGGCAATCACCTGGGGACGATGGCTCAGAGCTTCGTCATAGGCCGCCAGCTCCCGGTTGATCTTGCGGATGTCCTCCACCGGATCTCTTCCTTCCACGGAGGCCGCGTCCACAAGATGGATCATCACCTTGGTGCGCTCGATGTGCCGGAGAAATTCGTGTCCCAGGCCGGCCCCCTGGGCCGCGCCCTCGATCAGCCCCGGAATGTCCGCCAGGACGAAGCCGCCCCCTTCCAGATCCACCACGCCCAGATTGGGGGAAAGGGTGGTGAAATGATAGTTGGCGATCTTAGGCGTGGCGTTGGTCACTCTGGAGAGGAACGTAGACTTTCCCACATTGGGGAAACCGATGAGTCCCACGTCCGCGATCACCTTGAGCTCCAGCAGCACCTCCAGCTCTTTGGCCTCCTGACCCGGCTGGGCGTATTTGGGGGCCTGCATGGTGGACGTGGCGTAATGCATGTTTCCGTTTCCTCCCCATCCGCCTTTGAGGATCACCTGACGGGTGTTGTCTCCGGACATATCCGCGATCACCTGCCCGCTCTGGGCCTCTTTAATCACCGTTCCCGGAGGAACTCTTAAAATAAGATCCGCGCCGTCCGCGCCGTGACACCGTCTCTTCCCTCCCGGCTGTCCGTCCTTGGCGCTGAATTTTCTCCGGTGCCGGAAATCGATCAGGGTATTCAGCCCCTCGTCCACCTCAAAAATAATGTCTCCGCCTCTTCCGCCGTCGCCGCCGTCCGGACCGCCGTCCGGTACGTACAGCTCTCTGCGGAAGCTTACGTGTCCGTCGCCGCCCTTTCCGGAACGGAGAATCACTCTGGCTCGATCTGCAAACATAGTCCACCTTCTTTCTATGGTTCCTTCAAAATCACAGGAATGAAAAAACAGGCTTCAAACCACGAAGATTTGAAGCCCTGCATACATCATTCACCTACTGCTACGGGATGTACAGAAACCTGCTTTTTGTCTCTGCCCTTTCTCTCAAAACGAACAACGCCGTCTACCTTGGCAAACAGAGTGTCGTCTCCGCCCCGGCCTACGTTCAGGCCCGGATGGATCTTGGTGCCCCGCTGTCTGTAAAGGATATTGCCAGCTTTTACAAACTGTCCGTCCGCTCTCTTTGCTCCAAGTCTTTTGGATTCGGAATCTCTGCCGTTCTTGGTAGAACCAACTCCCTTTTTATGAGCAAAGAACTGAAGATTCATTTTCAGCATAGTTACACCTCCTCAATTCTAAGGGTAATATATTCTTCTCCATATTCCTCCCGGATATTCTGAATACCCAGGACAAGACTGTCCATCAAAAGATCCGTCTTCCAGGACACCGGTCCGGGAAAACGCACGTTCAGATACCCGCCGTCTTCGGCCGCCTCGATCTCGCAGGCGTCCTCTGTGAAGGTCTCCACAGAATTGACCGCGTTTATCGCTAGAGCTGACACGCCGCAGCACACCAGATCGTATTCTCCCTCTCCGTGCCCCGCATGGCCGCTGCTCTGAAATCCTTTGTAATGATGGGCCGTTTTCCACACCGTGAACCGAATCATGTTCGATTAACCATTAATCTTTTCGATCTTAACCTGTGTGTACTGCTGTCTGTGGCCGTTCTTCTTGTGATAGCCGGTTTTTCTCTTATACTTGTAAACAATGACTTTCTTCGCTTTGCCGTTCTTCACAACGGTAGCGGTAACGGTCGCGCCGGCAACATCCGCGCCAACCTTCAGTCCCTCATTGCTCACTGCAAGCACCTGATCAAAGGTAACGGTCTCGCCAGCCTCAGCACCCAGCTTCTCTACGAAAATGGTATCGCCTTCGGCTACCTTGTACTGCTTACCACCTGTTGCAATAATTGCGTACATATGGCACCTCCTGTTTATCATTACTCGCCAAATACGGTAGTCTTTCGACGTTTCAACCTCTTTGTGCGGCATACTTTGTAATAATAGCATATCTTTTTGGAGGGTGTCAATCAGTTTTTAAAATTTTTCTCCGCCTTCCAGGATCCGGTCCAGCTCCCGGTTTAAAAAGTCCCTGGAGGTCACCTGAATCCCGCGAATCCCCAGTCTTTTGGCCGCCTCAATGTTCTCTCTGCGGTCGTCCAGAAACAGGCACTCTTCCGCCTTCAGCCCGTAAGTATTCAGCAGATGAAGGTAGATGGCCGGATCCGGTTTTCCTTTGTGAATCTCATAGGAAACTACCTTTCCGTCTATGTAGGGCCAGAAAGCCGCTCCGTCCGTATGCTTTTTAAAAAGAAATTCGGAATAATTGGACAGGATATAAACGCGGTATCCCATCTCTTTCAGCCGCGGGATCTTTTCCCACACCTCCGGCCGGGTCACATGCATCTTTTCTCCGTTCCGGATAAACCATTCGATTTCTTTTCCGTCCTGGGGAAATTCCTGGTAATAGTCCCGGATCACTTCTTCCACCGGCTTTAATCCCAGATCCAGAACCTGATCCCAGAGACGGCTGCCAAACATCTCGCCTCCCACGCGCTCCGCTTCCTCCGGGGAAAGCCCGTGGTCCAGGAACATATCCTTCCAGCGGTATTCCAGCAGGACGTCTCCAACGTCAAAGATAATATTTTTGATCATACTTGGCTCCTCTTGTTTTTCTGCACACCATTATTATACGTTCCCTGAAGAAGAAGCGCAAGAACCTAAAAAAAAGTTATTCTCACCGCCATGCGCATGTGATAAAATGAAGGTACTTTATTTGAAATCAGGAGGATTTATCTATGGATATTCAGCTTCTGGAAGAACAGCAGGCAGATCTCAGACTTCTGAATCTGCTGGTATGGCAGAACGGTTCCCTGCTTTTCCGCCGGGACTGGGAACCCGACATCCGCAGAAACATCTATTCCGCCAGCAAAAGCTTCACCTCCCTGGCGGTGGGAATCGCCGTCCGGGAAGGGCTTCTCTCCCTGGAGGAACGTCTCTGCGAAGCTTTCCCGCGGGAGATTCCCGAAGACCCGTCCGAATTTCTTCAGAAGGCCACCGTCCGCGATCTGCTGACCATGGGTCTCGGACAGGATCAGGCGTATCTTATGGGCGGCCAGAGAGTCGCCATGGAGGAAACCGACTGGGTGCGTTTCTGCCTTTCCCGTCCATTCTCCTTCGCCCCCGGCTCCCGCTTTCTCTACAGCAACACCGGCCCCTATCTGGCGGGCGTTCTGGTACAGAGGCGAAGCGGCTGCTCTCTTACAGAGTACCTTCAGCCCAGGCTTTTTGATCCTCTGGGAATCCGGCGGACCGTATGGGAAATCGACCCCCAGGGATATACCTTCGGCGCCGGCGGACTGTTTTTAAGCGCAAAGGAGCTGCTTCTTGTAGGAAGGCTCCTTCTGTCGGAAGGCAACTGGAATGGGAAGTCCCTCGTTCCCGCCGAGTACATTCAAAAAGCCGGAAGCAGACAGATAGAAAACGACCGGGAGGGATACGGCTATCTCTTCTGGAGAGGTTCCTATGGTTCCTTCCGGGCCGACGGGAAGTACGGACAGATGATCGTGGTGATCCCGGACCGTCAGGCAGTCGTCGTCACGACTGCGGAATCCCGCTGTTCCGACCTTGAAAAAGTCTGCCTCGATGTGATTTACCCGCAACTGTAACCTTACAATACGATTTCAGGAAAGGAGAAATACTATGTTTAATGATTCGTTCTCTTCCCTCTCCCGTCTGCAAAACGGTCAGTCCCGCTGCATCAACTGGGAGAACCGCAACGGAGAAAAAGGAAAAGGCGGAATGGCCGCAAGCGTCCTTGGGCCTTCCAGAAAAGGCTCTCCCTGCATCCCCGCCATAAAGCCAGGCGAATGCGTGACCCTGGGAGAAATCGAAGGATGCGGGGAAATCCGGCACATCTGGATGACCGTTACAGACCGGGCCAGTCTGCGCAATCCTTTCGTACTCCGGGATCTTGTGCTCAGGATGTACTGGGACGGCGAGGAATCCCCCTCGGTAGAATCCCCTCTGGGAGATTTTTTCTGCTGCGGCTTCGGCGCGTCCTATACGGTAAATTCCATGCTTGTGGCGGTAAATCCCACCCGCGGCTTTAACTGCTACTTCCCCATGCCTTTTTTCAGGAAGGCGAAGATCACCCTGGAAAACCAGTGTGACGAAGAAATCCCCGCTTTCTTCTACCAGATCGACTACTGTCTCAGAGATTCCCTTCCGGAAGACACCGGATATTTCCATGCGCAGTGGAGACGGGAACGAATCACTGAGAAAGGCAAAGACTACGTGATTCTGGACGGTGTAAAGGGGAAAGGCCAGTACATCGGAACGTATCTGGCTCTTACCACCCTGGAGCGGTACTGGTACGGCGAAGGGGAGATCAAGTTTTATCTGGACGGAGACCGGGATTATCCCACCATCTGCGGAACCGGCACCGAGGACTACTTCGGCGGCGCCTGGAGCTTTGCCACCCAGAAAGACGGCAGGACGGTGGAAAACACCTTCTGCACGCCCTTCCTCGGCTACCCCTACTATTCCGCCAGGGATACCCAGATCCACAACGATTACCACAACGACGACCAGATGCCCCAGCGCAGCTTTTACCGCTGGCACCTTCCGGATCCCATTCTTTTCCAGGAGGATCTGAAAGTTACGATCCAGCAGATCGGCGTTTACCACGGAGGGCTGTTCGAACGCCAGGACGACGTAGCCAGCGTCGCTTACTGGTACCAGACCCATCCTCACGCCCCCTTCCCGCCTCTTATGGAGCGGAAGGACCGCTGGCCCAGATAGAAAAGAACAGAAGGCTGTCCGGCATTTCTTACCGGACAGCCTTCCTTTTCTCAGGCCGCGTGTCCGCGTCCCGCTGTCTGCCCTCTCCCGCAGAGCCGTTCAAACTCCCGCAGTTTTGCTTTTGCTTCCTGGCTCACGTTTTTCGGCACGGAAATCTCCACTTTCACATACTGATCTCCGCGAAGGGAAGGATCTTTCATGGATACGATCCCTTTCCCTTTCAGACGGATTCTGGTGCCCGACTGCGTCCCTTCCCGGATCCTGCAGATTACTTTTCCATACAAAGTAGGAACGACGGCTTCTCCTCCCAGCACGGCGGTGGAGAAAGGAACTGTGATGGAAGTATACAGATCCATGCCCTTTCGCTCAAAGCCCGGTTTCTCTCCTACTTCAACCTTCAGCAGAAGATCACCCGGCGCGCCTCCTCCTGTTCCGGGATTTCCTTTCCCGCTAAGACGGATGCTTTGTCCTGTGTCAATGCCGGCAGGAATCCGGACCTTTAAGGTCTGCGCGGAACCGTCCGGATTCGTAAGGCGGATCCCTTTTTCACACCCCAGGGCCGCCTCCTCAAAGGTTACGGATACCTGAGCGTGAAGGTCGCTGCCCTTTCTCCGGAAATTCTGATTCCGGAATCCATCCCCGTGAAAACGATAGGAATAATGTCCTCCGCCTTTTCCAAACAGATCCCCAAACCAATCGCCAAAAAGATCGTCGTCCCCTCCGAAATGGAAGGATGCGCCGTCAAATCCCTGCGGCTCGCTGTAGTTATAAGAATAGGAAGAAGATTCCGATCCGCCCTGAGCGCCGGTTCCGTCAAAGGCCGCATGGCCAAACCGGTCGTAAAGCGTCCTCTTTTGGGGATCGCTCAGAATGTTGTAGGCCTCTGTCACTTCCTTAAACTTCTCTTCCGCTTTCGCGTCGCCCGCGTTCGTATCCGGATGATACTTCTTCGCAAGCTTCCGGTACGCCCGTTTCATCGCAGATTCGTCCGCTGTTCTCTGGACTCCCAGCACCTCATAATAATCTCTTTTTGCGCTCATGCTTCTCACCCCCTATCTCAAAGGAAGAGGCCGGTCTAACCGCCGGCCCTTTTGTTCTATTCGTACTATAACACTTGTCATTACTGCTGTCAAGAAGGATACTCGGATTCTTTTGTGAAAAAAGTGTGACGATCTTTTTGTCTATGCGAAACGCCGTCCTTGTGATATGATAAAAACGAATTCATCCGGGAACAAGCTGCAGGGAGGAAACGATATGAAAGAGAATGAAAAAACGGGAATGGGGATCCAGCTTCTGAAAAAAGGACAGAAAGGACTGATCTACGCCCTGTTCAGCCGCCTGGGTCTCTTTGTTCTGCTGCTGGCGCTGCAGATCCTGGCGCTGTTTGGCGTATTTCGGTGGTTCGAAGGCGTCCTTCCCCATATCTTAGGCGGCACTGCGCTGTATACGGTGGGAATGGTGCTGTATCTTCTGAACAGCCGCCTGGATCCCACGGCCAAGATCACCTGGCTGGTCGTCGTCCTGGTGTTCCCCGTGTTCGGGGCGATCCTCTACTGGTTCACCACCTGTGAAGTCGGCCACAAAGCAGTCAAGGGGCGGGTCGCGCAGATCTTAAAGGAAACCAAAGAACAGATTCCCCAGGATCCCGCCGTGCAGAGCAGGCTGGAGGCAGAGAATCCCGGAGCCGCTTCCCTTGCGCGGTATCTCAGGCGGAATGCCTGCCATCCGGTATATGAAAACACAGCCGTCACCTATTTTCCTTCCGGCGAAGACAAATGGGCGGAAATGCTCCGGCAGCTGGAACAGGCCCAGAGCTTTATCTTTCTGGAATATTTCATTGTGGACGAAGGGCTTATGTGGGGACGGATTCTGGAGATTCTGGCCCGGAAAGCCAAAGAAGGCGTGGACGTCCGCGTGATGTACGACGGCACCTGTGAATTCTCTACGCTTCCTCACAGCTATCCGAAACGCCTGAAGGAGCTTGGCATCCGCTGCAAGGTCTTTTCACCGGTCATCCCTCTGATCTCCACCCACTACAACTACCGGGATCACCGGAAGATCCTGGTGATCGACGGTCATACCGCCTTTACCGGAGGCGTCAATCTGGCCGATGAATATATAAACCAGATCGAAAAGTTCGGACACTGGAAGGATGAGGCGATCATGCTCAAGGGAGACGCGGCGCGAAGCTTCACTTTGCTGTTTCTGCAGATGTGGGACATCGATGAGAAGGAACTGGAATCTGCTTCCTTCCTGTCCGCGGCGATTCCGGTTCCGGAGGTTTCCTCCGGTTTTGTGCTTCCCTACGGGGACTGCCCCCTGGACGACGACCGGGTGGGGGAACGGGTCTACATGGATATCCTGAACCGGGCGCAGCGCTATGTGCACATTATGTCGCCTTACCTGATCCTGGACGGCGAGATGGAGACCGCGCTGAAGTTCGCCGCCGAGCGAGGCGTGGACGTAAAGCTGATCCTTCCCGGTATTCCGGACAAGTCCGCCCCCTATTCCCTGGCCAAGACCCATTACGCTTCCCTTCTGGATTCCGGCGTAAAGCTTTACGAATACACGCCGGGCTTTGTCCATGCGAAGCTTTTTGTCAGCGATGACCGGGAAGGCGTGGCCGGTACCATCAACCTGGATTACCGCAGCCTTTACCATCACTTTGAATGCGCCGCCTGGATGTACGGCGTTCCCTGCCTTGAGGATATGGAACGGGATTTCCAGGCCACGCTCCTGGAGTGCAGAACGGTGACCCAGGAAACCATCCGGAAAGAAACATGGACCCGGAAGCTCATGGGCCGGGTGCTGAAAGCGGTGGCTCCTCTTATGTAGCGCCTACCAGATCCGTATGATCTGTTCATAGAGCATCAGATCTTTCTCTGTAACGTTCCGGTTGTCATGGTAATGGCCGAAAAACCATCTCTGATAGCTACACCGGCGGCGGATCTCCTCCAGATAATCCGTCAGGGCGTCCGGCTGAAACGATCCGGCTCCCGCGATCGCCTGTATGGAAGTGGGCGCGCAGTGCGTGACGATATAGTCCACCTTCCAGTCCTGCCGTTCCAGATTGCGTTTTCCTTCCAGGAATTCTTCCTCATTGGGCATTTCTTCTTCCCACCAGGAACGGCGGTTCACCCGGAACCAGGCGTTCCTGCTTCGCAGGGCTTTGTATTTTCTTTTGAAATCCGGCGCCTGAGGATCCAGGATCCCATCCTGGATGTCGTGGCTTCTGGCGCCGCCGAAGGCAAAGATCCGGGCGCCCTGCAGAGTAAAGACCTGTCCCCGCATGAGGTGGAAGATATTTTCAGAAACCCGGTGGATCCTGCCTCCCTGCCAGCGTTCCTCCGGAAGCTCCGCCAGCATATCATAATTTTCATGGTTGCCATCCACCCAGAGCAGGGTAAAAGGTTTCCGGGAAAGCCATTTTCTCCACCATTCCTGCCATGCGGACCGGTCCCAGTATCCGAAATCCCCGCAGACGATCACATAGTCCTCTCTGGACATTTCCTTCTGTTCCGGAAAATTTTCCGTGGAAAATCTCCCATAATCCCCGTGGCAGTCCCCGGTGAGATAGATCATACGCTTCCCCCCTCTCTCCTTTTCCCTATACCAGAAACAGATCCGCCACAAAGGCGGCGGCGCAGGCGGCAATGGATACCTGAAGCAGGCTCTTTCTGAAATAGGCCAGGATCACCGCGGCCGCGAAGGCGGCGGTTCCGGACCAGATGGAGCCGGTGGCTGAGAGAATGGCCGGAAAGGTCATCACAGACAGCGTGACATAAGGCACATAGTACAGAAACGACTTTAGATAAGTATTCTTAATCTCTTTTTTAATCAGCGTCAAAGGCAGCATGCGCACCAGATAGGTGACGGCAGCCATGACCAGGATATAGAGATAGACGTCAGTCTTCATGGCTCTCCTCCTTCCTGGGGAAAAGATACGCCGCCCCGCCGGCGATCAGCACCGTAAGCAGAATAATCCGAAACCCGGAGGATATTTCACTGAAAAAGGGAACCGAGGAAAAAACAAGGCTCGCGGCCATGGAAACCAGGACGATACCGGCCAGAACGCGGCTCTCTCTGGCCGGCGGTATCACAACGGCCAGAAACATGCCGTAGATCGCCACATTCAGGGCGCTTAGAAGGCGCTCCGGCAGCAGATCCCCGGAAACCGCCCCCAGCACCGTTCCCAGCGTCCACCCCGGCACCGCCGCGCAGAGCAGCCCGTACGTATAAAAGGGAGAGAGTACCCCTTCCCGGCATACGGAAACGCCGAAAATCTCATCCGTCACCCCGTAAGCCATAAGAAATCTGTGAAAAAACGGCATGTTTCCGGAAAGCTTCTGGGAAAGGGAGCAGGACATCAGACAGTACCTGAGATTGATGATCAGCTGCGTGGCCGCCATCTCCAAAAGAGGCGCTCCGCTCTGGATGATGCCAAGGGCGGCAAACTGCCCGGCGCTGGTCAGATTGGTGAAAGACATCACCGCCGCTTCCAGGGTGCCGATGCCCGCCCCTTTCGCCATGATGCCGAAGGAAAAAGATACCGCCAGATATCCCAGGGCAATGGGGATCCCGTCCCTAAGTCCGAATTTGAATGGTTCCAGACGATGCTTCATTTTCTTTTCTGTCCTCTCTTTGTGTTTGTTCAGAGATAGGGTTCCAGCAGCAGGACATAAAACATATTCCCGTATGTATACCGCCATCCCCCGTTGATTTCCAGCGCCGTGGGATTCTCGTACGCCACGGTATTTCCGCCGGACATCCGGCTGGCCTAGGAGCAGGCCAGGTCAAAGGTATACGCCTTCCCGTTCTCAGCCGTATAGTCCAGGAATCCGATCCCGTAATTGTACGCCTGAAGCACGCTGTTCAGGTCGCACCCCAGTTCTTCCCCATAGTTCAAAAGGGTGGAAAAATAAGCGCAGCCCTGGCGGATCGATTCCTCCGGGCTCAGGGAGCCGGGAGCCAGGCCCAGCGACTCGGCGGACTGCATGACGTCCGTTCCCAGTCCGGCAGATTCCACCTGAAGAATCGCCAGGAGATACTTTTTGTACCGGGAAATCCCGTACTCTTGTGCGTACTGCTTTACCAAAGGTTCATACTGCAGCACAGAATCCGACAGGCCAGAAGAGCCTGTCGGAGAGTTTCTGTTCCACAGGAAGAGGCCGGCCAAAAGCAGCAGGCACAGGATCCCTGCCAGAAACAGAAGTTCTCTTTTTCCCGGCCGTTTTTTCGTTCTTTTCTTTTTTCTCATTCCGTTCTTTTCAGCCTTCCCATGCTTTCCAGAAGCGGTTTTTCCTTTTTCTGACGGGTGATTTCCACCAGGGAAAGCTTTGTCATATCCACCAGCGTCGTATGGACCGGATCTGTTTTTAAAAGACGGTCCAGGACGGAAAGAAGCTCCCGGTTGGATTCTTCCTTTTCCATATTGATAAAATCCACCAGAATGATTCCGGACAGATTCCGCAGACGGATCTGCCTGGCTGTTTC
>CALWMW010000045.1 GCA_944382085.1 uncultured Lachnospiraceae bacterium
CGTATCCCGTAATGGCCGGCACCTTCTCCAAAACCGCCGGATCATACTCCTTCTCCTGGATTTCCCGGATGCATCTCTGGGAATGGGGCCGTACCACAAAGAGCTCCAGGTTCAGGGAGGCTCTCAGTTCAATTTCCTCACTGTCCGCCATGGCCGCCTGACGCTGCTCCAGCCCCGCCCGGATGCTGAAGCGGCAGTCTTCGGTGACGACGGGGATTTCCGCCACGTGGGTAAAAGGCAGAATCCCTTCCAGCACAGCAAAGGGCATATTGTCTTCCGGGGAGATATACAGAATGGAGGCCGGAACCGCCCCCTCAATGCGAATCCCTCCCGGAACGATTTTCGTCTGATCGATTTTTACGCTGCCATGGCTGTGACAGATCTGCAGAATCCGCGGTTTGGCCGCCTGAATCCGGATTTTCCCTTCCGCTTTGCACCTGGACTCGTTGTGCATCACCAGGCTCTCATACGTCTCCTCCTGAGCCGTCACCTCCAGCTCCTTTTCCGGTGAGAAGACGTCCTCCAGAATCTCCGTCTCTTCGCTGCCGTACAGGCTGATTTCCAGATCCAGGATCCCCTCAAGATGGAACGCCCTGAGTTCCCCGTCGGCGTCCTCCCTGGGCTGCAGCTCCGCCTGAGAGAAGGAAACCTCGATGTCCGGCACCATGTCTTTGCGGCAGCCGGCGCATTCCAGCTCTCCCTTGACCGGCAGCGTCTGCTCCAGCCACTGGCAGGGATTTTCTTCCCCTTCGCCCCGGTAGAGGACAAAAACAAACAGTGTGCCTTCGGTCAGAAGTTTTCCGTCCTCCAGCCGGATCCGGCATCCCTGAAGCCGGATGTTTTCCCACAGGACTTCCCGGATATCCGGTTTGTTGGAGGGCAGGGAGAGCTCTTCCCGGATCCTTATGATGTCTTTTTTCTGCACTTCCAGCTGCATCAGCTCCAGCTTTTTCTTCTTTTCGCAGAGGACGGTTTCCGTCCTGGCCTCCACGCCCGCGGAGAGGTCGTAAATCTCATTTACACAGGCGCGAAAGCTCAGAAGCCCCCGAATCGCCAGCTTTCTGGAATTAATCAGCGCCGTACTCAGATCCTCGGTCTCATGGCGGATCCGGACGGTTTCTCCCGGCTCCAGCCCCTCCATAAAAAGCGTCTCGTCAAAAGGAAGCCTGGTATCCAGCCGGTGCAGCTGCCGCTCTTTCGTGTCGTCCAGGTACAGGACGCCGACTTCCATAAAACCGTGGAGATAGATTCTTCCGCTCTCTGTCCGGATATCCTCCAGGACCACCCGCTCCTTGTTCTGAATAATCATCTCCACATCCGGCTTCGCGTCCGGGACGTTCACATCCTCGTCCAGGGTCACTTCCATCCGGGCTTCTTTTGCCTGCCGGTACATATGAATGTTTTTCATTAACAGCTCCATCCCATTCCTCCCTACTGGATTACAACTTCTTTGTCCTGATTTTCCACCCGCAGCACCAGGCAGGGCCAGGTGGGATTTTTGGAAATCTCATCCGGATTTTCCGGCCCTAAAAGCCTGGTGTCCAGGCAGAGCTTCTCCTCGTTCTCCCAGCATTCCAGCACGGAGATGCTGTACCCTCCCGTCTCCTGCTCTCCGTATCCCCGCACCAGGTAAAGGTCCTCCCCGTCCAGGTACGACATGCGGATCTCTTCTTTTTTGTTTTTCTCCACCGCCTCCCTAAGAGGCTCCGGCAGTTCCTCCCAGGGAACCACGGTAAAGTCTACCTCCCGGCGGTCTTCTTCTGCTTCCTTTTTTCCGCAGGCGAAAAGGAGCGGCAGAAAAAGGGCCGTCACGCCTAACAGGGTCAGAATTTTTTTCATGTTTTCCCACACCCGGCCGTTTTGTATTTATTTTATTTGTCCCTTCCCGCAAATATGACTGGGATTTTTAGGTTGTTTTTCTCCTTTTTATCGGTATAATGATAGTAGACTATTTACAAAAGGAGAACGTTTATGGATACAAAACTCATTGCCGCCGAGGAAGAAGCGGCAGCCCCCGCTTCCAAAGAGCGGGTGTCCGGCATCCTTCTGCACCCCACCTCCCTCCCTTCCCCCTACGGGATCGGGGATCTTGGGGACGGCGCGTATGAATTCGTGGATTTTCTTGAAAAGACCGGCCAGCATCTCTGGCAGACGCTGCCTCTTGGCCCCACCGGTTTCGGGGATTCCCCCTACCAGAGTTTTTCCGCCTTTGCCGGACAGCCTCTGCTGATCAGTCCCGGCAGGCTTCTGGAGGACCATCTTCTTACGGAAGAGGATCTGGAAGGGATGCCCGAATGGGATCCCAGAAAAGTGGATTATGGAGAAGTGATCCTGTTTAAAACCGGCCTTCTGAAGAAGGCCTGGGCCGCTTTCGCCCACACCCCTGACAAAACGCTTCTGGAAGAGTACGAGCAGTTCTGTCAGGAAGAAAAAGACTGGCTGGAGGACTACGCTTTCTTCATGGCGGTCAAGGATTACCACGAAGGCCGCTGGTGGCTGGACTGGGAAAAAGAACTGATCCATCCGGACGAAAAGACAAGGAAGCGCTGGCAGAAAAAACTGGCCGACGAGATCGGCTACTACAATTTTATCCAGTTCATATTTCAGAAGCAGTGGCTGGAGCTGAAAGCCTACGCCAACGAAAGAGGCATTGAAATCATCGGGGATATTCCCATTTTCGTCGCTCTGGACAGCGTAGACGTATGGGCCAACAAAAAGCTGTTCCAGCTGGACTCCAAAGGCTATCCCACCTGTGTGGCAGGCGTTCCCCCCGACTATTTCAGCGCTACCGGGCAGCTCTGGGGAAATCCTCTCTACGACTGGGATTACCACAAGGAGACCGGCTATTCGTGGTGGATCGCGCGCATCCGCCGTCAGCTGGCCCTCACGGATTATCTGCGCATCGACCACTTCCGGGGCTTTGAAGCGTACTGGTCTGTTCCCGCCAAAGAAGAGACCGCCATCAACGGTTCCTGGATCAAGGGGCCTGGAAAGGATCTGTTTCTGGCTATGGAGAAGGCCTTCGACCAGGAGCTTCCGATTTTTGCCGAAGATCTGGGGATCATCACCCCTGAGGTGGAGCATCTGCGGGACAGCCTTGGATTTCCCGGTATGAAGGTGCTTCAGTTCGGCTTTGAGAATATGGAAGACAAAAACTACATCCCGCATTTCTACACGACGCCCAACTGTATCTGCTACACCGGCACCCACGACAACGACACCACCATGGGCTGGTATCAGACGCAGCCGGAGCTTGTCAAAGACCGGATCCGGCGTTACGGCAATACCGACGGCAACCTGGTGAGCCTGGACTTTATCCGTTTCTGCATGGGCTCCATCGCGCGCTACGCGATCTTCCCCCTGCAGGATCTCCTGGTTCTGGGCAGTGAAGCCAGGATGAACACGCCGGGAGTCGCCGCGGACAACTGGGCTTTCCGCTATGTCAAGGAAGATCTCACCGACGAGCGGGCCGAATGGCTTTTAAAGACCACACAGCTTTTTGGAAGATAATTACAGAAGGGACAGAATGCGATGCTGCGTTTTCTTATCATTGTTGTATTTGTTGTTCTTTTCCTGATTCTCTCCATTCCGGTTTTCCTGGCGGAGTGGATCCTGGGAAAATTCAATCCGCGTCTTAGGGATCTGAGTTCCCTGCGCATTGTGCAGGCCGCCTTCCGCGCGGTGGCTTTTCTGGCCGGCGTTCGCCTTACGGTGATCGGGGAAGAGCGGGTGCCCAGGGACGTTCCCGTCCTTTACATCGGGAATCACCGAAGCTTTTTTGACATCGTCCTCACCTACGCCCGCTGTCCCGGCCTGACCGGGTACATCGCGAAAAAGGAGATGGAAAAGATTCCCCTTCTTTCCCGATGGATGAAATTTCTCTACTGCCTCTTCCTGGACCGGAAGGACATCAAGCAGGGAATGAAGACCATCCTCGCGGCGATCGACCAGATTAAGCGGGGAATCTCCATTATGATTTTCCCGGAAGGCACCCGCGGAAAGGGAGATTCGGAAGCGGACATGCTTCCCTTCCATGAAGGCTCCTTTAAAATCGCCACCAAAACCGGCTGTCCCATTGTGCCTGTGGCGATCGTGAATTCTTCCGCCGTCTTTGAGGACCACTTTCCTAAGGTAAAGCCGGTCCAGGTCATTTTGGAATACGGAAACCCCATCGACCCGGCCTCCTTATCCAGGGAGGAACAGAAGTTTCTCGGACGCAGGGTTCAGGCGCAGCTCGCTCAGACGCTGGCCAAAAACCGCGCCGCTCTTTCAAAGCGCTGATTCTGGGACGCAAAAGAAGCATACCGCGAGATATGCTTCTTTTTTGTTTTCTCTTCTTTTTTCTTTTGTTGGTGCTATTTGCGCCCTTCTGCCTGCGCCGCTTCCTCCGTCATCCCGTTCTTTTGGAATGACGGACGGCGGCATACATCAAGATGGCGGGAAGCCGGCCGGACTTGGAGGCTCCGGCCTATGCTTCCATCTCTTCTTCAGGCTCTTCGGTCAAAGATTTCTCGTATTCCTGAAGAATCATACTCTGAATCCGTTCCCTGGTGGCGGAATTAATGGGATGAGCAATATCCCGGTATTCCCCGTCCGCGGCCTTCCGGCTGGGCATAGCGATAAACAGCCCCTTCTCGCCTTCGATGACTTTGATGTCGTGCACCACGAACTCATTATCCAAGGTAATGGATACCACAGCCTTCATTTTTCCTTCTTTTGCAATTCTCCGAACTCTTACGTCTGTTATTGTCATTCAACATTCCCCCAGTGATTTTTTCTCGCAGCCGCAGCGAATCTTCTTCCGGATGCTCCCGGAACGGAAACGCCGTCTGCGGCCTTTGTCCCCCCCGCAGCCTGCTTCACCGCATTTCTCACATCTCCGCCGGCGGTTCCCAGGCCGCGGCAGAGTTTTTTGGAATATCCTGACTTACGTTGCTCCCTCTATAAAACATATCGTTCGTTGGATTCGATTACAATTTTTACGCCGTTTTCTCCTACGTGACGGGAGTTCGCGCGAATCGTATCGCGGCTTTCCACGATACAGTTCTCAATGTAAACGTTGTCGCCTAAAAAGACGTCGTTTAAGACGATGGAGTTTTTAATCACGCAGTTCTCTCCTACAAACACCTTTTTGAAGATGACGGAGTTCTCCACCGTACCGTTGATGATGCATCCGTTGGACACCAGGCTGTTTCTCACCTGGCTGCCGGGATTGTACTTCGCCGGCGGATTGTCGTCAATCTTGGAATGCACGTCGGGATACTGGCGGAAGAAGTAGTCCCGCACCTCCTTCTTGAGGAAATCCATGTTCGTCCGGTAATAGGAATCCACGGAGGCGATGTTGCTCCAGTATTCCTCCATCCGGTAGCCGTAGATGCGCTTCACGTCCTTGTAGCGGATCAGCACATCGGTCACGAAGTCGTGCCGGCCTTCCTCCACGGATTTCTCGATCATCTCAATGAGCTGCCGCCTGCGGATCACATAGATGCCGCAGGAAATCGTATGAGAAGAAGCCGCCATGGGTTTCTCGTCAAACTGGATGATCCGGTTGTCCTCGTTCATCTTCACAACGCCGAACCGGGTAACATCCTCCGTTCCCGGAATCTCCTTGCAGACCACCGTAATATCCGCTTTCTTCGCGATGTGGTACTCCAGCACCTTTCCGTAATCCAGCTTGTAGATTCCGTCCCCGGAAGCGATCACCACATAAGGCTCATGGCAGTTCTTCAGGAAATCCAGGTTCTGATGGATGGCGTCCGCCGTCCCCCGGTACCAGTAATTGTTGTCCGCCGTAACCATAGGCGGGAAAACAAAGAGCCCGCCCTGCTTCCGCCCGAAGTTCCACCATTTGGAGGAATTCAGATGCTCGTTCAGGGATCTGGAATTGTACTGGGTCAGCACCGCTACCTTCTGGATGTTGGAATTCGACATGCTGCTCAAAGCAAAATCAATGCTTCGGAAGCTGCCGGCAATGGGCATCGCGGCAATGGCCCGCTTGTTGGAAAGCTCTTTCATCCGGAAACTGTTTCCGCCGGCTAAAATCATTCCTACCGCTCTCATGGCAAATCACCTGCCTTATCTAAAGTCTCGCCGCTGGCCAGCACGCCCTCCGGATAGTCTTCCTTTCCGGTCACGCCCGCTACCGCCGTATTCTTGCCGATCTTCACATCCGGCGGGATGACGGTATTCTCCGCCACAACGGCAAGCCCGAAGGCGTATACCGACGGTTTCAGCCGGTTCGGCGCTTCTTCGCCCACGCCGATCTGGCTTCTGGCTCCGATCTCGGCGTTCTCCGCCACAATGGCTTTATCCAGCAGCGCCCCCTCCCGGATCACCGCGTTCTGCATGACAATGGAGTCCTTCACCACCGCGCCCTTCTCAATCACTACGCCGCATCCGATGATGGAATTGCTCACTTCGCCGTAGATCTCCGTACCGTCGCCGATGAGGCACCGTTCCACCCTGGCCTCCGGCGCTATGTACTGGGGCGGTATAATTTCGTTTTTCGTGTAAATTTTCCAGAATTCTTCGTAAAGATTAAATTCGGGGATAATGTCAATCAGCTCCATATTGGCTTCCCAGTAGGAGCCGAGGGTCCCTACGTCCTTCCAGTAGCCGTTGTACTCATAAGCCACCAGCTGCTCCCCCTTCTGGTGGCAGTAGGGAATCACATGTTTTCCAAAATCACAGTTGCTCTGCTCCGCAAGAGTAATCAGAGCTTCTTTCAGAACCGGCCAGGAAAAAATATAAATACCCATGGACGCCAAATTGCTCTTAGGTTCACGGGGTTTTTCCTGGAATTCCAGGATCTGTCCGTCGGAATCCGTCACCACAATGCCGAACCGGCTGGCTTCTTCTCTGGGAACCGGCATCACCGCGATGCTCACATCCGCCTTGTGGGCCTTGTGGTAGTCCAGCATCACTTCATAATCCATCTTATAGATGTGATCCCCGGAAAGGATCAGCACATAGTCCGGATTGTAGGATTCCATATACGCCAGATTCTGATAAATGGCATTCGCCGTGCCCGTATACCATTCTGTCTTTCCCACCTTCTCATAAGGAGGGAGAATGCTTACCCCTCCTACATTCTTGTCCAAATCCCAGGGAATGCCGATTCCGATGTGGGTATTCAGACGCAGGGGCTGATATTGGGTCAAGACGCCGACGGTATCAATACCGGAATTGATACAGTTGCTCAGCGGGAAGTCGATAATGCGGTATTTTCCTCCAAATGCTACCGCCGGTTTCGCCACCTTGGATGTCAGTACACCAAGACGGCTGCCCTGCCCGCCTGCCAAAAGCATGGCAATCATCTCTTTCTTAATCACATTATCACCTCTTGATGTATATTTTATTGCATCATTATACCACAGCTCCTTGAAATAGTGAACATATTTTACAATATTTTCTAATTTCTTTCCCCGTTTTTATTATAAATAGCTCAAACAGCTCATCTAGTTTTCTATACTATATAATTGTTCCGATATTTTATCCCTGTTTTTTCGATTTGTTTTTGTCTATTATTACTATTTTCCCGTTTTTTTCTGTTTTTTCCCGCCGGATTTTCGCGAAACAGGGCGGGTGAAATCTTTTCTTGGATTTTCTTTCTGAACAAGGTATAATACTTGTAATGAAAAAACTTGCATAGATAAGGAGACGTTCCATATGTATCAGATCAACTACGATCAGCCTGTCCATGTGCATTTTATCGGAATCGGAGGCATCAGCATGAGCGGCCTGGCCGCCGTTCTCCTGAAGCGCGGCTTTACGGTCACCGGCTCAGACGCCAAAGAATCTCCTCTGACCGACTGGCTTTCCGGCCTGGGCGCGTCCATCGTCTACGGCCAGAGGGCGGAGAACATCCAGGACGGCACCGACGTCGTGGTGTACACAGCCGCTATCCATCCGGATAATCCGGAATACGCAGCCGCCTGTGAGAAACAGATTCCCATGCTTTCCAGAGCCCAGCTTCTGGGAGAGCTGATGCGAAATTATCCTATGCCCATCGCCGTAGCAGGCACCCACGGAAAGACCACCACCACCTCCATGCTGACCCATATTCTCATGGAAGGCGGGCTGGATCCCACCGTATCCGTAGGAGGAATTCTTCCTTCCATCCATGGCAACGTAAGGATCGGGCATTCCCAGTACTTCCTCACGGAGGCCTGCGAATATACCAACAGCTTTCTGGAATTCTTCCCGAAGATGGAGATCATCCTGAATATCGACGCGGACCATCTGGATTTCTTTAAGGATCTGGAAGATATCCGGCGTTCGTTCCGTCTCTTTGCCCAGCGCATGGACGCGGACGGAACTCTTATTATATATGAAGGAATCCCCCGCTTAGCGGAGCTCCTCCAGGATCTTCCCTGCCGGGTGATTACCTTCGGGCTGGATGGCGGCGATTACCAGGCAAGAAACGTCTCTTATCCGGATTCCGGCTGCGGCGCTTTCGATCTGTATCGGGGCGACTGCTTCCTGGGTAGCTTCTCCCTGTCGGTTCCCGGCGAGCATAATATCCTCAACGCGGTCTCCGCTCTCGCTGCCGGAGATCTTCTGGGGCTTTCCCCGGATCAGATGCGTCAGGGCCTGAAAAGCTTCGCGGGTACGGACCGCCGCTTCCAGAAAAAAGGAGAGATCGGCGGCGTGACCATTGTAGACGATTACGCCCACCATCCCACCGAGATCCGGGCCACTTTGCAGGCGGCCAGGAAGTTTCCGGCCAGACAGGTCTGGTGCGTGTTCCAACCCCACACCTACACCAGAACCAAGGCGCTCCTTCCTGAATTTGCCGAGGCCCTGGCCCTGGCGGATAAAGTCGTTCTGGCCAAGATTTATCCGGCCAGAGAGACGGACGATCTTGGAATCAGCTCGGATACCCTGCGGGGCGAACTGGAAAAGCTGGGAAAGGAAGCCTGGTATTTCCCCACCTTCGACGAAATTGAAAATTTTCTTCTTCAACACTGCCAGCCCGGCGATTTGTTGATAACGATGGGGGCCGGAGACGTAGTAAAAATAGGGGAATCCCTGCTTGGACAATAGTTATCCACATTATCCACATGTTTATTCACATTTTTTTCGTGAAAACATGTGGATTTTTTTGTGGACATCCGATTTACATAACTTTTCCCCGTTTTCGACAAAAAACGGGGGGTTTCGGACCGGTTGCCAGTTATGGTCAACCACTTATCCACAAATTCCACAATTTCCCTCCCTTTCTCAGGAATTCGATTCCGCTATTCTCATTTCCGGGGAACTATGCTATACTAACCCCAAGAACAGAATGGGAGTGAACTGCATGAAAATACATACCGCTGCGTCCTTTGGCGTAACCGCGGTTCAGAATGAATTCCTAGACCGTTATATGCCTCACGCCAACGGAGAATTTGTCAAGATTTATCTGTATCTGCTGCGCTGCGCCGGGGCAGGCCGCGAGCTGTCCCTGTCCTCCATCGCGGATATTTTTGACCATACCGAAAAAGACGTCCTTCGCGCCCTTCTCTACTGGGAGAAGCTGCATCTTCTGCGCCTTTCCTACGGCTCCAAAGGAGAGCTTCTGGAAATCGCCCTGGATGCTCCGAACCAGGCGCCCTTGGAGACTTGCGCGCCCGGCAAGGTGGAGGACAAAGCGCCCTCTCCTGCCAGGATCGCCCAGCTTTCTCAGGAGAAGGAGATCCGGCAGCTCTTTTTTATCGCGGAGCAGTATCTGCAGCGGCCGCTCTCTTCCTCGGAGCAGAGCGATTTTATCTATTACTACGATACGCTGAAGTTTTCTTCGGATCTCATCGAGTATCTGCTGGAATACTGCATCTCCAAGGGGTCTTCCAGCCGTCATTACATGCGCAAGGTCGCCCTTTCCTGGGCGGAGGCGGGGATTTCCACCGTCCGCCAGGCCAAGGAAGAGACCACGCTTTACAACAAGGATTATTTTACCATTTTAAATTCCTTCGGGATCAAGGGGCGCAGCCCGGCCGCCTTTGAGCAGGAGATGATGTCCCACTGGCTTTCTGATCTGGGCTTTTCCATGGAGCTGATCCTGGAAGCCTGCCGCCGCACCGTGCGGCAGACCCATGAGCCTAATTTTCAGTACGCCAACAAAATCCTGGAGGACTGGCACCAGAAAAAGGTTTCCTCCCTGGGAGACGTCCGCGCCCTGGATCTGAAACGAAAGGCGGAGCAGGACCGGAAGCCCGCTCCCAAAAGGGAACCGGCCAAAGCCGCGGCCCCCAACCGTTTCCACAATTTCACCCAGAGGGACTATGACTACAGCCAGCTGGAAAAACAGCTTTTGAATCACTGAGGTAAAGAATGGGTCTTACAAATACACAGTACAACGAAATTATGCGGGATTACTACCGGCAGCAGCTCAAAAACCAGCAGGAGCTGTCCGAACGGAGGCAGGAGATCTACCAGCGTTTCCCGGAATTCCACGAGCTTGACCGGCGCATCGCTTCCGAAAGCTGCGCCTGCGCCAGAGCCCTCCTGCTGGAGGGAACCGCTTCCCAGGACTCCAGAGTCCGGATGGAAAACCGCCTGAAAGAGCTGACCGAACAAAAAACCGCCATCCTGACCGGGGCCGGCTACCCTGCGGATTACCTGGATCCGAAATACCGGTGTCCCGACTGTCAGGATACCGGATATGTGGGTTCCCAGAAGTGCCGCTGCTTTCTTCAGAAGGCCATCGACCTTCTGTATATGCAGTCCAACCTCCGGGAGGTTCTGACGGAGGAGAATTTTTCGCGCTTTTCTCTGGACTACTACTCCTCTTCCCTCCGGGATCCCCTCACCGGGCAGACCGCCCGGCAGACCGCCCAGCGGGTTCTGGATACCTGCCGGGATTTTGTGAAAAATTTTGACTCCGTATTTCAGAATCTTTTTCTCTACGGAGATACCGGCCTTGGGAAAACCTTTCTCTCCCACTGCATTGCCAGGGAGCTGATTGAGTCCACCCATTCCGTTTTGTATTTTTCCTCCTTCCGGCTTTTCGAGCTTTTCGCCCAGAATGCCTTCGGCCGGGGAGAGGAAGCGCAGCCGGAGCTGGAGAACCACATCTTCCAATGCGATCTTTTGATCATTGACGATCTGGGTACGGAGCTGACCAACAGTTTCGTCACCTCCCAGCTGTTTTTTGTCCTGAATGAGAGGATCCTCCGGCGCAAAAGCACGCTGATCTCCACGAACCTCTCCCTGGAGACTTTCGCGGAGACGTATTCTGAACGGATTTTCTCCAGAATCTCCAGCAGTTATACCATGCTCCGGCTGATCGGGGACGACATCCGCATTCAGAAAAAGCTGCGTGGGGCAAAGACAGCCGCCTCCCCGGAAAAATCTTCCAATTAGGCTTGACCTTGAAATTTTTTATGGTAACATATACACTGTCGTATACAGAAAATAGGAGGAAAAAAACACACCATGGAATTTCAGTCCGCTTTTGAACGTAATCTCGAAACGATTCCTGCAGGCGAGCTTGGCATCATCGCTCTGAAAAGCTGTGAAAAACTGGGAGAAAAGATTAACGCCCACATTGTCCAGTGGCGCCAGGAACGGGAGCACGAGCACCGCAACAGTCCTCTGCTCCGGTCGTATGCCAGAGACTCCTATCTGGTGAAAACATCCGTTCCCCGTTTCGGTTCCGGCGAAGCGAAAGGCGTCATCCACGATTCGGTGCGAGGCGACGATCTGTACATTCTGGTGGATGTGTGCAATTACAGCCTGACGTATCCTATGTTCGGATTCCAGAACCATATGTCTCCGGACGATCATTTTCAGGACCTGAAGCGCGTGATCGCCGCGGTAGGCGGCAAGGCGCGCCGGATTAACGTGATTATGCCGTTCCTCTATGAGAGCCGGCAGCACAAGAGAAACGGAAGGGAATCCCTGGACTGCGCCCTGGCTCTTCAGGAGCTGGTGAAAATGGGCGTGGACAATATCATTACCTTTGACGCCCACGATCCCAGAGTGCAGAACGCCATTCCTCTTCACGGCTTTGAGACGATCCATCCGGTTTACCAGTTTATCAAGGGACTGTACCGGGCGGCTCCGGATCTTGAGATCTCTCCGGACCGGCTGATGATCATCAGCCCGGATGAGGGCGGCGCGAAACGGGCCATCTATATGGCGAATATTCTCGGTCTTGACATGGGAATGTTCTATAAAAGAAGAGATTACGCCCATATCGTAAACGGGCGCAATCCCATCGTAGCCCACGAATTCCTGGGCGCCGACGTGGCCGGCAAGGATGTGGTGATTCTGGACGATATGATTTCTTCCGGCGACAGCGTCCTGGAAGTGGCCAAAGAACTGAAGGCGCACCAGACATCCAGGATCTTTATCTGCGCCACCTTCGGCCTGTTTACCAACGGACTGAAAAAGTTTGACGAGGCCTATGAGCAGGGACTCTTCAACGGAATGCTGACCACAAACCTGATTTATCAGATGCCGGAGCTTCTGGAAAAGCCCTACTATACCGGCTGCGATATGAGCAAATACATCGCCCTGCTGATCGATACGCTGAACCACGACGGTTCCATCAGCGATCTGCTCAATCCTACAGGACGCATCAACAACTTTCTTGCAAAGAAAGCAAAAGAAAAACAGACGTTATGATTTTTCACGGAGCAGACGGATCTCCGCCTCATAGCCGGAAAGCTCATTGGGCGTTTCCAGGCAGAAGGGCAGTCCGGCAAGCTTAGGATGATGGACCACGCGGCGAAGCGCTTCCAATCCCAGGAAGCCTTCGCCGATTTTTTCATGCCGGTCTTTGTGGCTTCCCATGGGATTTTTCGTATCGTTTACGTGAACCGCCTTAAGACGGTCCAGGCCGATCACCCGGTCAAAGGAATCCAGCGTTTCCTCCAGATGCTCCCGGATGTCGTATCCGGCGTCGTATACGTGGCACGTATCCAGACAGACGCCTACCAGCTCCTGGCATTTCACCAGCTCCAGAATCGCCGCCAGCTCCTCAAAACGGCTTCCCACCTCTGTGCCTTTTCCCGCCATGGTCTCCAGAAGAACCACAGTCTTCTGCCCCGGACGCAGAATCTCATTCAGCGTTCCGGCTATTTCCCGGATGCCAGCCGGGATCCCCTGTCCCACATGGCTTCCCGGATGAAAGTTGTAATAGGCGCCGGGAAGCGATTCCAGCCGTTCCAGATCG
>CALWMW010000046.1 GCA_944382085.1 uncultured Lachnospiraceae bacterium
ACAACAACACAGCGGCAGCATAATACTGAAAAAGACGAGCAGCCAGTTCTTAAAAAACAGCCTGCGGAACTGCTGGTTCTGGATGTTATGGATAAACCTTATTTTTTCTCCGCGTTTTTTCATGACAGCTTTCCTTTTTTCGTTCGATAGTCATTGGGAGATTTTCCTTTTACTTTTTTGAAAACCTTATAAAAATATTTGAGGTTGTGATATCCTACCTTTTCCGCGATCTCATACACATAAAGATCCGTATTTTTCAAAAGCTCTACCGCTTTCCGAATCCTTAGCTCCATGATCAGATCCGTATAGTTTTTCCCGGTCTGCTCCTTAATGAGCCGGCTGATGTAGATTGGATTCAAAAAAACCTTTTCCGCAATATGAGAAAGGGTAATGTCCTCACAGTAATGTTCCTGAATATAGGCTATGACCGTTTCGAATCCCCCTGCGGGAAGCCGGTTTGCTTCCTCCATCTTCTCCAGGTTTTTGGTCATGGAAAGCAGTTCCTCCGGAGAATCCATCTCCTTGAGCACCGCCAGTTCGATCCTAATCGCCATCAGCTGATAGACCTCATCTTTCAGCTGTTCTTTTATCTTCCACATCCGCGCGTGCGTATCGCTCTCTCCTGGATACTCCTCATTTTCCCAGAAAACGCCCAGACCGGATAACATTCTGCCCTTCCCAGGCTCCTCCCATTTGATGGGATAATACTCCAGATGAGGATCCAGCTTCCGCAAAATGCAGAGCAGCTGTTCCTGCAGCTCCTGAAGGCCGTAATCTGCCAAAAACTTAAAATACTGAGGATCGTTTTCCATAAAAAGGCGCACCAGGAATAAATGGTGCCGATGATCCAAATCCGCGTGAAACAGCGGGATCCGTTCTTTTGCCTGCCGAACGTCGTTCCCCTGTCCGGACCACGCGTCTGTGACAAACTGCTGTTTCTGATAATGAATCAGCTTCTGATAATGATCCACCCGATTCAGCATGGCGTTCTGCAGCGCATTCTGCTGATCCAGTTTTTCCCGGATTCCGGTGAAAACTTCCCGAATTCTGGGAATAGACACCGGCTTCACCAGATAGTGCAGCACCCGGTATTCTACCGCGCTCTGAGCATAATCAAAATCCTTATATCCGCTTAAAAACACCACCTGTACCGGAAGATTTTCCTCCCATACAAACCGGGCGATCTCCAGTCCGCTTACCCGGCTCATCTTAATATCCGTAAGGATCACATCCGGCACATTTCTTTTCAGATAATCCAGCAGTTCCTGACCGTCTGTAAATTCTCCGTCTACCTGGAAACCAATCTCGTTCCATTTCACCATATTCACCAGGCCGCGCCGCGTAGTCAGTTCATCCTCGGCAATGAGCAATGAGTACATCTGGAAATCCTCCCTAGTCAACCTTTGAATGATAAAACACCACCGCGCGCCTTGTCCTCCGCGAAGGGGATCATTGAGCAGGGCGTTTGGTGGTGTTTTGAAATGCTTTATTCGTGAATAGCCGTCAAATTACAATGCTTATTTGTAATTTACAATCTTTCCGAACTCTTCCTTCAGGGAAGCGCCGCCTACCAGGCCGCCGTCAATGTCCGGCTGCGCGAACAGATCGGGAGCGGTCTTTGCGTTCACAGATCCGCCGTACTGGATGCGGATGGCTTCTGCAGTCGCTTCGTCATAGATTTCGGCGATGCATTTACGGATCTCTCCGCAAACCTCCTGGGCCTGCTCGGTGGTAGCGGTCTTGCCGGTACCGATCGCCCAGATGGGCTCGTAAGCGATCACAGCGGTCTTGGCCTGGTCTGCCGTCACGTTCTGGAAGCCAACCTTCACCTGCTGACGGATCCAGTCCATGGTGATTCCCTGCTCTCTCTGCTCCAGGGTCTCGCCGCAGCACATAATCGGAGTGATGCCGTGCTCAAATGCTTTCAGCATTTTCTTGTTTACCGTCTCGCTGGTCTCCGCGAAGTATTCTCTTCTCTCGGAATGTCCCAGAACCACGTATTTTACGCCTACGTCGGTAAGCATAGCGGGAGAAATCTCGCCGGTGTAAGCTCCCTTCTCCTCAAAATACATATTCTCAGCGCCAACCTGGATGTTGGTGCCCTTCACCGCTTCCATAACCGGAATGATATCGATCGCCGGCACGCAGAAAACTACGTCCACTTCGTCGTTTCCTACCAGAGGTTTCAGAGTCTCTACCAGCTTCACTGCCTCACTGGGAGTCATGTTCATTTTCCAGTTGCCGGCAATAATTTTCTTTCTAGCCATTGTAATCTTCTCCTTACTATCTTCTTAATCTGCCTTCGTCTCAGGCCGTCGCCCGTCAGAGATTTATTTGTCGTCCGCCGCCGCTACGCCGGGAAGCTCCTTGCCTTCCAGGAACTCAAGGGAAGCGCCGCCGCCGGTGGAGATGTGGGTCATCTTATCGCCGAATCCCAGCTGATTTACCGCCGCTGCGGAATCGCCACCGCCGATGATGGTAATGGCGTCGGTCTCTGCCAGGGATTTCGCTACCGCGATGGTGCCTTTCGCAAGGATCGGATTCTCAAATACGCCCATGGGGCCGTTCCATACAACGGTCTTGGCGGATTTCACCGCGTCTGCGTAGAGCTTCGCGGTCTTGGATCCGATATCCAGACCCAGCTTGCCTGCGGGCATAGCGTCTGCCGCCACTTCTTCCACTGCGATCTCCGCGTCGATGGGTGAGGGGAACGCGTCCGCTACTACTGTGTCAATGGGAAGCAGAAGCTCCTTGCCAAGCTTC
>CALWMW010000047.1 GCA_944382085.1 uncultured Lachnospiraceae bacterium
CCCATAACGGCGACCTTCAAATCCAGAGGGATATCCTCCACCATGGCTTCTACCTGGTTGGCCAGACCGATCAGATCAATCTGGGTTCTTCCGCAGGTCGGACAGGAAACCACCTGGATTCCTCCCTTGCGAAGGCCCAGATCTCTGAGGATGGCCTTGGCCGCCCGAACCTCTTCCGCCGGATCCCCCGTCAGGGACACGCGGATCGTGTCGCCGATGCCCTGATACAGAATGATGCCAAGCCCCACGGAAGACTTCACGGTGCCGGAAAACAAAGTTCCAGCCTCGGTGATGCCCACATGAAGAGGGTACGAGGTTTTCCGGGCCAGAAGCTCATGCGCTTTCGCGCAGAGCATAACGTCGGAGGCTTTGATGCTGATGACCAGATTGTCGTATCCCATCTCTTCGATCATGGCCGTCTGCATCAGGGCGCTTTCCACCAGTCCTTCCGGGGTCACGCCTCCGTATTTTTCCAGAATTTCTTTTTCCAGAGAGCCGCCGTTTACACCTACCCGGATGGGAATCCCGCGTTCCCTGGCGGCGTCTGCCACCGCCTTCACGCGTTCCCGGCTGCCGATGTTTCCGGGATTGATCCGGATCTTATCCGCGCCGGCTTCGATGGCCGCCAGCGCCAGGCGGTAATCGAAATGAATATCCGCCACAAGGGGAATGGAAATCTGTCTTTTGATTTCTTTCAGAGCCTTCGCCGCCTCCAGGTTGGGAACGGCGCAGCGGATGATCTCGCATCCCGCCGCCGTCAGACGCCGGATCTGGGAGATCGTCGCTTCTGTATCTTCCGTCCTGGTATTGGTCATGGACTGAATCAGCACCGGGTTTCCGCCGCCGATCACCCGGTCGCCGATGTGAATGACTTTTGTATGATCCCGAAACATGGTCTTTCCTCCTTATCCGATCTCATCCGCCGGCTGAGCCGGAACAAAAATTCTCCCCTGCCCTTCCTCTTTGGGAGCTTTCGCCCTTTGAACCGCCTCCTGGCAGAAGTAGTCCTGGGCGCAGATCAGGGTTTTCCCCCGCTTGTCTATTTTTTCGTAGCTGCCGTCCGGCTGCAGGATATGGGCTTTCACATTGTCCTCCAGCTGGATATTCAAAATATGGCGCGCCTCTTCCCTGAGCCTTGGATCCTCCACCGGGAAGAGTATCTCCACGCGCTTATCCAGATTCCTGGGCATCCAGTCGGCGCTGGCCATGTAGAATTCTTCGTCTCCGTCGTTTTTAAAATAGAAAATTCTGGCATGCTCCAGGAAATTTCCCACCAGGGAGCGTACCCGGATGTTTTCGCTGATTCCCGGAATCCCCACCTTCAGGCAGCAGATTCCCCGGATGATCAGGTCGATCTGTACGCCGGCGGCGGAGGCTTCATAAAGAGCCGCGATGATTTCCTGATCGCACAGAGAGTTCATCTTGGCGATGATCTGGGCGGGATGTCCTTCCTGCGCGTAGGCAGTTTCCCTGCGGATCAGCTCCAGGAACCGCTTTCTCAGCCAGATGGGCGCCAGCACAAGCTTATTCCAGCGTTTTGGCTCCGAGTAGCCGGAAAGCATGTTGAACACGGCGGTGGCGTCCTCCCCCACCGGTTCGGAGCAGGTAAGAATTCCGCAGTCCGTATACTGCTTGGCGGTAGAATCGTTGTAATTTCCCGTTCCCAGATGCACGTATCTGCGGATCCCGTCCTCTTCCCTGCGCACCACCAGAGTGATTTTGCTGTGGGTCTTGAGGCCCAGAAGTCCGTAGATTACATGACATCCCGCCTTTTCCAGCATCTTCGCCCAGAGGATGTTGTTTTCCTCGTCAAATCTGGCTTTCAGCTCCACCAGAACCGTCACCTGTTTTCCATTCTCCGCCGCCTGGGCCAGAGCCGCCACAATGGGAGAATTGCCGCTTACCCGGTAGAGCGTCTGCTTGATGGCAAGGACATCCGGATCCACGGCTGCCTGACGCACGAACTGGATCACCGGTGTAAAAGTCATATACGGATGATGGAGGAAAATGTCTCCCTTTCGGATCTGCGTAAAAATATCCTCCTCCTCGTTCATACCGGGTACCGGCTGAGGCTGATACGGTTTGTTTCGGTATTCTTCCATACCCTCCGTGCCGTAAAGCTTCATAAGGAAGGTCAGATCCAGAGGTCCGTTGATCTTATAGATGTCTTCGTCCTTTACCTTTAATTCTTTTTTCAGAGTTTTTAAAAGCTTGGGATCCATCCGGTCCTCAATCTCCAGGCGGATCACCTCGCCCCACTGGCGTTTCTTCAGAAGCTTCTGGATCTCTTTGAGAAGATCCGCCGCTTCATCCTCCTCAATGGTAAGATCCGCGTTCCGCATGATCCGGTAGGGATGGGCGCAGACCACGTCGTAGTTCACGAAGAGCTTATCGATGTTCCGCTCAATCATCTGCTCCAGGAGAATCGCGCAGCGCTGCCCCTTTTTCCCATCCGGGAGAAATACGACGCGGGGAAGCACCGACGGCACCTGTACCGTAGCGAATTCCAGCTTTTCCTTTTCTTCCTTGGAGCCGTTCTTTTTTCCGGAGTCCTTTTTCCCCGTCTCCTCCTGCTCATCCTTGAGCCAGGCCACTTCCTTTTTCAGTACCAGCGCCCCGATATTCAAAGATTTGTTCCGGATCAGGGGGAAGGGCCTGGAGGAATCCAGTGCCATGGGCGTCAGCACCGGATACACATTCTCCTCAAAATACTGATCCACATAGGCGGCCTGCTCTTTGGTCAGTTTTTCATGCTCCGTAATCAGTTCCAGCCCGCATTGCTTCATGGCGGGCAGCAGGGAACGGTTGTAGGTGGAATACTGCTGCTGCACCAGCACATGGGCCTCTTCCCCGATCAGCTTCAGCTGCTCGGAAGCGGTAAGGCCCGCGATGTCCTTTTTCGTATATTTCGCGTGAACCATGTCTTTCAGGGACGCCACGCGTATCATAAAGAATTCATCCAGATTGGAAGCCGTAATGCTTAAAAATTTCAGTCTCTCCAGAAGAGGAAGGGATTTATCCTTGGCCTCGGAGAGGACTCTGCTGTTAAATCCCAGCCAGCTGATTTCGCGGTTGGTATAATACTCCGGTTTTTCATAAATGGATCCTGACATATCCTTCTCCTCTTTTCTTTTAAAATTTTCTCTTCTGGCGGAAAACCGGACGAACGTTGAAGACTTCTTCAAAGAAATCCGCCTTTTCCCGGAAGGTTCCGGCTTCAAGGGTGAGATCCTCCTGGCTTTCCACGACGATCCTAAGTTCGTTGTCCTTCAGGGAAATCTCCGGATTTTTGCATTTCTGCCGATGCGTGCGGTCCAGCGCGTTGATGATTCTGAGAATCGCCGTCATCTTGGCGACGGTGAGATACTGTTCCTCCGTCAGTCCTACGTTGCCGGGAAGCTGCGAGAAGTATACGAAGGGGCTGGTGTTCAGCTTCACCGTGTGGGCAATCATCTCCCGCTCCGTATGGGAGAGACCGATAATTTCCGTAGCCATAATGATATTATACGCGCATTCCGATACGTTTTCCAGGCTGATATATTTCCCGCAGTTGTGGAGAATAATGGAAATCTGCAAAAGAAGACGTTCCCGCTTGCCCAGACCGTGAATTTTCTTCATTTTGTCAAAGACCTTCAGGCCGATGGCCTCCAGGTTTTTCACATGGGCCGGCTCTCCTTTGTAGCGCTTGGAAATATTCCGCGCGGCGGCTATGATATCCTCTTCAAAGCTGTGGACGCAGCGGATGTATTTTTTCTTCTCTCCGTAATCGTAGGCAAGTCCGTCCGCCAGGGAAAAACCGGGAAGCCATACCGTCTCCACGCCGAAATGCTCCATCATGCACTTGCAGAAAACGGCGGAAGGCATAATCACCGAAGTCTTCTCCGGGGCGATGTCGAATTTCAGGGCGATTTCATCCGGCTCCAGAAGGAATACCTGGTCGTAAATTTTCTGAAACTGCTGCGCGCTCACCGAGGGAATCTGTTTTCCGTTCTTTTCCAGGGAATGGATCAGTTCCGCAAGATTTCCGCCTACCACGATGAGATTTTTAATCTGCCGGTCTTTCTGGTAAATCTTGTTG